>JAGGSB010000083.1 GCA_021159305.1 Deltaproteobacteria bacterium
TTTATAACATATTCTAATAAAGCGTTGGTTTCTCTCACCTTAGCTATATCCCAAGCAAAAGCCCCTTCAGCAAAATAATAAGCATCTTCATGATACGGATTCAGCAAAATCGCCGTTACTATAGTTCTATATAGGTTGTAATATTCCACCTCTCTTAACCTGCCCGACATAATATTCTTACTCTTACCACCATAATAGGTGGTAGCCTTAAATGTGAAATATTCTCCACTACTCCAGCGAAACTCTCCCAACAGACTCTTTAAGAGTTTTCCTTGAGGAATAAAACCCAATTTTTGATACAGAGGCCTTCTTTTCACATCTTTTGTAAAATTAGACATGATAAATATAAGCAGTACAGAAAATAAAACTAAAACCGATAAAAATATCGCATCCTTTTTCATAAAGTTAGGTTAAATTTCTCCTCTCAAATATCCAGCAGGTGAGAGTCATAACAACAACAAAATACAAGATAAAATAGACAATTGTCACAAAAACAGAATTAAGATTAATAGAAAGATTGTACACAGCCTGAGGGGTAAAATCAAAAGATGAAAAATTGGGCAGAATATAATAAATAGCAGTAACAATATCTTTAAAAATAACAGAATATTTTGTAGCCCCTTCCATTATGTATTCATAAACACCTTGAGAGGTATTACCCGCAAAAAAAATGGCAATAGTCAAAAAAAACGGCATAAAAAAAGAGGTAGCAAAAGAATCAACCAGAAAGGCAAAAGCCATTAAAAGTGTATATTTAAAAAGGGAAAATAAAAAAGCTACCATTATATTGATGTAATTTATGGGAAGCTGAGACTTATACATGCTTGCTGAGATATTTATATCTATTACAGAAAGAATAAAATTTATGACACTTACCATAAACATCAGCGCAAACAGTCCTAAAAATCTGCCTAAAATATAATCTGTTCTCCTTATAGGGTGAGACAACACATTGTAGATATATTTTCTTTCTACATCTCTCCAAATGGTAGAAACACCACCAAAGATAGATAAAAAAAGCAAAATAGCAGAATTTAAGTTCAAAGACATGGTTATAGAAACTTCTTGAATCTGACGCATAGAAAAGGAACTAAATACAGGAATGAAAAAAAATAAAATACAGAAGGCAAATATTACAATAAATATTCTGTCCCTCGCCGACCCCTTTAATGTAAGCCAGGCAATTTTTAACATATAACTTTTATATTATTTAGTTCGCCCACAGTCAAGACACAAATCTCTGATTTGAGCTTGCAACTGCCAAAGGCAGTTGTCAAGGTTATAAATTTTGTAAGTTTTTAAGAAACATGTAAAATACAAATGTTCCAAGAATGCTTATTGCTCCCATAGAATAAAATACAGCATTTAGATTCAAAGTATCCATCACCGCTCCTGAGATAAGAGGCGCAACTATCATCCCTATGCCCATTGCCATATTAAACAGTCCCATAACAGAACCCATTCCGGATTTCTTTCCAACCCTCACCGCAATAGCAGTAGCAGCAGGCATAGATATGGAACTGCCTACACCCATTATAATCCCTACCGAAAATAACGCATAAAAATTAGGAGATATAGGTATTAAAAGTAAGGACATACAGGCAATCAGATTGCCAAAAAATATTAACAATACCTTGTTGTATTTGTCTGCAACTTTGCCGAATGGTTTTTGAAAAATGCCTACCAAAAGTGTGTTAACAGAGATAAGCATACCAATTTCAAATGCAGACAATCCCTTTAAGGCCGCTATTATTGGTAAAAAGGAAAAGATGCCGCCCCTTATAAATGCATTGATAAAACGGTATATCAATATGCCCTGAACAGGTTTTATTGTTATGAGTTTTTGATAGGATATCACCTCGCCAATGTGGCGATGTCCTGTTACCTTTTGCTCTGGAAGAAAAAATAAAACCAGAATCAACGAAAATGTGCTTAAAATTCCCATAGCATAAAAAACAGACAATGTGCCAAAACTGTCTTCCAAAAATCCACCCAAAAGAGGTCCCGAGCCCATTCCCAAAAATATAGAGATGTTAAATGTTCCCATATAAGAACCCTCTCTATCTTTTGGTGATAATTCCCCAATATAGGCCATAGCCAATGGAATAATCATGGCAGAGGCAATACCCTGAATAAATCTAATTATTGATAATTCACACAGCGTTGATGCTTTTATATAACCGAAAGACAAAAATACATATAAAAACAAACCCGTAGCTATAAATGCCTTTTTTCTTCCTGTTTTATCAGATATTCTGCCGATTATGGGCAAAGTAATTACTCGGGTTAGAGAATAACCTCCAAAAATGACTGCTATCCACAAACCTGTTGCCCCAAAATTTGTGGCGTAACCGGGCAACAAAGGGACAATGAAGCCTAACCCTAACATATCCAAAAACACGGCTACAAATAGAACATTAAAACTGGATTTCTCTTTCAAGCTTCACCCCGAGTATCAAATATTGTTTACAATAGGATATGAAATGATGTCTGTCAAATAATCGGAATTATTAAACGCAGGTGGATTTTTATACGAGGCAAAAAGGCAATTTTTTTGACGATACTGCCGACATATTGTATATTTAAGATATGCGGAACAAGAGTTTGGGGATAAAAGAAATTTTGTTTATTAATTGTTGGGCATATTGTATGAGACTTGTAGGCATACCAGAATGAAAAAGAACAGCCATGAACAACTTCTTCGAGAACATCGGCCAGAGGCAATCGAAAAACGCCTGAAACATCCAGTCAAGTCCCAGAATATTTCTGATGCTGTTCTTGGTGGAATAGACGGATGTGTAACGACTTTCGCTGTTATCGCGAGCGCTGTTGGTGCCGGCCTTCCTTCCTTAGTGGCTCTAATTCTGGGTTTTGCTAATCTATTTGCAGATGGCTTTAGTATGGCTATAAGCAATTATGAATCTATCAAGGCTGAAATTGAGTTTAGAGAAGGAATCAGGCAAACTGAAGAAAAACATATTGACAAAGTGCCAGACGGTGAACGCGAGGAAATACGGCAAATATTTCAAAAAAAAGGTTTTAAAGGAGAAACCCTCAAAGAAATCATTGATACGATAACTCACGATCGGCGTTTATGGGTCGAAACAATGCTCACAGAAGAACATGGAGTACAGAAAATTGCTTCAAGCCCCTGGAGGTCAGCAGTTACAACCTTTACGGCATTCCTTTTTGTTGGTGCAGTGCCATTAATACCACTTCTTATTCCAGCATTAGAAATGCAGCAGCAGTTTTTCCTAAGTACAGTTCTTGCTGGAATAATGTTCTTTTCTATCGGGGTAGTTAAAGGCCTTGTGTTTGCTAAACCCGTATTTCTTTCTGGTCTAAGTACTTTATTGACAGGTGGCACAGCGGCAGCCCTTGCTTTCCTCGTAGGTCATCTCTTGAAGAATGCTTTTGGCATTGGGGGAATATAAAAAGGAATATTTTTCTCGGGAACAAGGCCATGAAAATGTAAAAACTTCTGAAACTCAAGCAAATGGTAAACAATAGGAAATAGGATAATCTCTGTCAAACAAAAAGAAATTTTTGCACTTTGAGCTCTTTAGATATTATAATATAAAGTATGTTTGTAAATTTCAGATGGAGAGAAAGATTGAAACTTAATATAAAATGGAGGAATTAATCAATGTGTGCTTATTATCCAGCATCAAAGGTTGAAGTGGGTGGATTTACGGCAAGACATTATGATAGGCTGATAAATACCATAACATTTGGTGGGTATTCTTCTGTAATACAAAGTGCTATCCGATTAATGATGATCAAGCCAATTGATAAAATTCTTGATTTAGGTGCAGGTACAGGCCGAAATGCCTGTTTGATGATGAAACACCTTTCAGCAAACGGAGAATTGGTAGGACTTGATATTTCTGAAGAGATGATTTCCCAATTTAAAAAGAATTGCGCAGTTTTTCCAAATGCTAAAATTATCAATAAAAGGATTGACAAGGATTTACCTTACGAAGAGTATTTTGATAAAGTTTTTATCTCTTTTGTGTTACATGGATTTCCCCAGGAGGCCAGAAAGCAAATTATTAGGAATGTTTTTAAGGCATTAAAAAAAGACGGTGAGTTTTTTATCCTGGATTATAATGAGTTTTCAATAAAAGAAATGCCTCTTTATTTAAGGATTCCTTTTAAATTTATGGAATGTAGCTATGCATTTGATTTTATTGAAAAAGATTGGCAAAAAATATTAGCTGAAGAGGGATTTAACCATTTTGAGAAGCATTTTTTCTTTGGTAATTATGTAAGACTGCTTAGAAGTGTAAAAGTATGAGGCCTGCCATTAGACGACGGACCTTATTTTGGTCGGGGCGAGAGGATTTGAACCTCCGACCCCCAGTACCCGAAACTGGTGCGCTACCAGACTGCGCTACGCCCCGAAATTTATCTTTTCTAAATACTTTAAGGAAGAAAATACATCATACTTGGTCAGATCTAATCTTACCGGTGTTACAGAAATAAAGCCATCTTCAATGGCGCGGAAATCTGTTCCCTGGCTTTTGTCTACTTTCATTATATCACCGCCCACCCAGAAATATGGTCTCCCTCGTGGATCTTTCCTCTTCATTATGTGATCCCCATAAATTCTCTTCCCCTGTCGTGTTATCCTGATACCTTTAACTTCCGATAGAGAAAGATTGGGCACATTTATATTGAGAATAGTATCCTGGGGTAAGCCATTTTTTAAAGTAAGTTCTACTAATTTATTGGTAAAATAAGCCGCAGTATCAAAAAACGCCTTCTCATCATTTTCCACCACCAGACTAATAGCAAGTGAAGGAATACCCATTAATGTAGCCTCAAATGCCGCCGCCACTGTTCCAGAATAGGTGATATCATCACCAAGGTTCTTACCATTGTTAATACCAGATATAACCATTTCGGGAGGAGTTTTGAGTAACACATTCAATGCCAAAACCACACAATCCGTTGGTGTTCCATCCACAATATACACATTTTTCTCCAACTGCTTTAACCGCAGAGGCCTGTGAAGAGTAATTGAATGCCCAGAGGTGCTTCTATCTCTATCCGTAACCACCACCAGAAGTTTATATTTCCCCTGTAATTTTTCTCTTAAACTGCGCAGTCCCTCAGAATAAATACTATCATCGCCTGTTATAAGTATCATCTTAAATAATGGTCGGGGCGACTGGATTCGAACCAGCGACCACTTGAACCCCATTCAAGCACGCTACCAAACTGCGCCACGCCCCGACCAAAGCTATTATAACCTCGCATTTTCCCTCGTCAAGCTTGTATATAAAATGAAGAATAAAAAAACCGGTTAAGAAAAGATGGAAAGTGGATCACCTCTTCAAAAATTCTCTTCACAAAATTAGCTCTCTTGTTTAGGCAGACAAAAGGCGGTTTTTTCTTTAATCCAGAAAGTTTCATAGCTAATTTTTTTGCTTCTTCAATTCCTCCTATACCATCCACAAATCCTATCTTTTTGGCATTACTCCCCGTCCATATTGATCCATCTGCATATTTAAGGACGCATTTTTTGCTCAAGTTTCTACCTTCAGAAACAATATTAATAAATTCATCAAATATGCTATTAACTACAATTTGTAGAGATTTTCTGTCCTCTTCTGTCTGTTCTCTAAACGGAGAGCCTACATCCTTATATTTACCGCTTTTCACAACGAACGGTTTTAACCCTAATTTCTTCATGGCTTGTGCAACATTAATATTTTCAGAAATAACCCCAATACTTCCTGTAATAGTTGACGGGTAAGCTATAATCTTATCCGCTCCGCAAGCAACCAGGTAACCACCGGAAGCGGCAACAGATTCTAATAACGCTACAACCGGTTTATCTTGCCTTAATTTCTTCAATGCCAAATATAACTTCAAACTTGAAGTAACGCCACCGCCAGGAGAGTTGATGTCTATTATTACCGCTTTCACCCTCCTATTCTTTTGGGCATCTTCTATTACAGAAAGCCATTTCTCAGCAGAAAAATCATTTATTATGCCGTTAATCTTGATAATGCCTATTATCTCTCTTTTTTTATGCAAGGAAACAGCCACATTAATAACAAATAAAAGGATGAAAAAACCTGCTAAAATCAACAAAATTCGTTTGACCATTATCTCTTGTAACTCCGATTAACCCTAAATGAAAGTGAAATCTTTCTTTTGTCCTTATCCACCCTCAAAACGCGTACATTCACCTCTTCTCCTTCATAAACCTTCTTCTCCCCGAACTCGGATATATGAACCAATCCCTCTATCCCATTATCAATTGCAACAAAAGCACCGAAATCTTTAACGCTCACCACCTTCCCTTTTATAAATTGATTTACCGAATACTTCTCGTTGACACTACTCCACGGATCATCTTTTAGCTGCTTTAGACCTAAGGAAATGCGCTTTCTCTCTTTATCTACCGAAAGAACCTTGACTTTAAGCTTATCTCCCATATTGAATTGAGGTTTTCCCGATGTATCCCATGAAAAATCACTTACATGGATTAAACCCTCCACCCCTTCTTTTAATTTAACAAATACACCAAAATCCGTAATCCCTGTCACAACACCTTCAACAACAGTGTTTACTAAAAATTCCTTATCTACCTTACTCCATGGTTCAGGCATTGCACGCTTTATACTTAAAGAGATTCTCCTTTCTTGAGGGTCTATACGTAATATCTTTGCTTTTGTCTCGTCGCCAATATTAAAATTATTATTCCACTTCTTACCCCAGGAGAGTTCATTGTTATGTACTAATCCCTCAATCCCTTCATCTACTTCTATAAAAACACCGTAATCTGCAATACGACTAACTTTTCCCTCAATAATGTCTCCTTCTTTAAACTCCTCCGCTATCTTTAGCCATGGATTCTCCTGCAACTGTTTTAGACCTAAGTAGATACGTTTCCCTCTACCCTCATCGTTTATTCTAATTATCTTTAACTTAATTTTCTCACCTTTTTTCACCAAATCTATGGGGTGGTCCACTCTTCTCCACGACATATCCGTAATATGCATAAAACCATCTATACCTCCCAGATCAACAAACACGCCGTAATCGGTGATGTTTTTTACCACTCCCTCAACTATCGTTCCCTCTTTAATCTTTTCAAAAACTTCTTTTCTTTTTTGTCTTTCTGCTTCTTCAATGATAACCTTTCGAGAAACGATGATATTCTTTTTCTCTTCATTAACATTGATAAGTTTTAGGTCCAATGTTTTACCTACAAATGCATCAAAATCAACCACTGTATCTACATCTACTTGAGAACCGGGAAGAAATGCTAAGAGTCCACCAAGATCTACCCTAAAACCACCCTTTACTCGCTCTTTAACCCGCCCTTCTAAAACATCTCCATTTTTATATGCATCTAATATTCTCCGCCAAGCTTTTATCTTATCAGCTGCTTCTTTGGAAATAGCAAGAAAGCCATCTGCATTTTGCCTGTTTAGAAAAACTACATCTACCTTATCACCTATATTGATTTCCTTCCCATTAAACTCATTAATATTTACCATGCCCTCACTTTTAAGACCTACATCTACGAATACCTCATCACCCCTTATGCTAATCACATTTCCCTCAATAATCTCTCCACCCTTAATATTTTTCAGTGTACTCTCATAATTAACTGCTTCATCTGTGACATTTAACATTTATTCCCCTCCTATTATTTTGCTTAATTATACATTCCAATAAAGCATTGTCAAATTCTCTGCCACAATCATGCTTGCTTTCTGTGAATTTTTATATATAAAGATAACAGGCGAGCGTGGCGGAACTGGTAGACGCGCTAGACTTAGGATCTAGTGGGAAATCCCATGGGAGTTCGAGTCTCCCCGCTCGCATTTACAAAAATGATAATCAATTGTAAGTGGATATTTGACGGAGATACATTACATAAAGACAAGGCAATTTACACCAAAAGCGGTGAAATAGCCTCTTTGCGTCTTCTGAAAAAATTTTATCCCGAAGCGCATACTATAGAGAGGGACGGGCTTTGCCTGCCTGCCTTTGTGAATGTTCATACTCATATAGAATTATCATACTTGAAAGGAAAACTTCCCAGGGGAAAAGGTTTTCTCCCCTGGTTAAAATATATGATAGCACTCAAGAAAATGCCCGTTTCCAATAAAAAAATCCTAAATGAAGCAATTAGCGCAATAAATACATTAAAGAAAAGCGGTGTAGTATATATTGGGGATGTATCAAATACGCTTTCCTGTAGAGAATTAATAGAAAAAAACTTTGTAGGCGGTGCTATATTTATAGAAATTTATGGGAAGAAACACATCCCAACTTCAGAACAAAAAAAACATTTCCCTTTATGTATAAGCCCTCACGCCATATATTCTACATCCCCCAATCTTCTCTTAAAAATATCTAACACCCATAAGAAAACTGCCAATCCATTGAGTATACATGTTGCTGAGAGTGAAGAAGAATGTAGGTTTGTGAAAAAAGAAGGCAAAATGTATGATTTCCTTAAAATGATGGGTTTTTTAAAAGATTTACCTTCGGCCAAAACACCTGTTCAATACCTTGACAGGCTGCATATCATCGATAAAAACACAATTTTAGTGCATTGTGTGCATATTACAGATGAAGATATAAACATAATTGAAAACAGAAATGCTTCCATAGCCCTGTGTTTAAGAAGCAATGACTACATCGGGGGAGGTTTTCCTCCTATGGAAAAATTGATAAAGAACAACATAAATATTTCCATCGGCACAGATAGCCTGGCAAGTGTGAACGATATGGATTTTCTAAAGGAAATACAGTTTGTCTTCAAAAAATTCCCATTTATCGATCCCAAACTTATCCTTTCATGGGCAACATACGGCGGCATGAAGGCATTGAAAATAAATCCTCACTTTTCTTATCCTAACTTTATACCTATAGAGAGTAATGAACCGCTGGAAGAAATGCTAACAGAATCTACTAAAATTTACCCTCTCTCTTCAATCTTAGTAGAAAATCATCTTCAAAGCCCGCTTCCGTAAAGCCTTTTTTTCTCAATATACAACTATCACATTCGCCGCAGGGAATCTCCTTGCCCTCATAACAGGAATAAGCATAAGAATAATCTGCACCCATTTTCTTGCCAAACTTTATTATCTCCATTTTACTCTTATGAATAAGAGGGAAAACAACATGAATGGGTTTTTCTTCAATCCCTCTTTTTGTCCCAGAATTTATAGCCTTTTCCATAGTTTTAAGAAAATTCTCCCTGCAATCTGGATAACCGCTAAAGTCTACCATATTCCATCCTCCTATTATGTCATCCAAGTCTTCTTTTTCAGCAAAAGCGGCAGCTAAGGATAAAAATATACCATTTCTAAAAGGAACATAGGTAATAGGAATGCCATAACCAATATCTTTTAATGTTCTTCTCTTAGGAACAGCTATGTTTTTGTCTACCAGGGCAGAACCACCAATTTGAGACAGGTCAATTTTAAAAAAATGCATGTTTATATTTTTCCCTGCTTTTTGAATAAGACCTGCAGTTTTTTTGGCATACTCTGTCTCTATTACATTCCTCTGGCCATACAAAAATGTCAAAGTATGCACAACACTGTAATTGTTCACAGCCCAATAAAGGCAAGTAGTAGAATCCAGTCCTCCAGAAAAGATAACCAATGCAGTCTTATTAAACACCCCTTTTTCCTCCCCATATAATCTTCTGCTGCTGCATTAAAACACGCACATCAAAATTCGCCCGCATCTTAAGAATATGGTCTGCAATTTTTTTTGTCCTTTCAATATAATCAACATTATCTTCAAATAACGGTTGAAAAACCAATGGAAAATTTATCAAAGAAAGATTTTCAGCCAATTTCATAAATTTATCTATTTCTTTTTCATTCTTTACTACAAATTTAAACTCTATATTATGATTTTTTTCAATAATTTTTTTTATAACATCTTCTTTAATATGTCCCATCTTCGGACTGATAGCTACATGATGGAAAAATGAGATGCTTTTTTCAGGAAAAATCGTGCCATTTGTCTCCAAGAAATATAAAAAATGGTGGTTTTTCATAAATTGAAACATAAACTCATCGTAAAGCGCAGGCTCTCCGCCTGTGAAAACAAGCCTTTTACAACCGAATTTTTTCACTTCCACATAGACATCCTTAACATCCACAAGACGCACTTTTTCTGTATCCCAGGCATATTTCGTATCACACCACTCACATCTTAAATTGCATCCTGAAAATCTCACAAATATGCAGGGGCTTCCTGCATAAATACCTTCCCCTTGTATAGAATAGAATATCTCACAAACAGGAGCACGCACATCTTTAATTATTCTATCCATTCTTTAAAAGTCAACATTTACTTGCAACTACATTTTTTTTATGATATTTTGTTTTTGATGGCAGTCTTAAATGTAAAGGGCAGAAGTTTCCTGGGATTTGAAATAGAAGTGAAAAGTGCAGATTTAGAAGAGGTAGAAATGTTTATACAAACAACACATTTTCCACCTCTTTTCTTGAAGGATGCACCTGTTATTCTAAAGTTTGATGAAGATAGTCTGCCTATTGCACAGTCTCTAATAGACAAGCTAAAAGAAAAAGGGCTGAATGTGGTTGCTTATGAAGCAAACAAAAAAATTAGGGAGAAATTATCTATTCCGTCTATTGATACAAACAGTATTTTACTCTCTCGTCCTTCTGAAAAAGAATCGGTAACCTGGAGACAAAATATACGATCCGGTCAAACTATTCGAGCAGATGAAAATATAGTAATCTTAGGGAATGTAAACACAAACGCCTATATTATAGCAGCGGGTGACATATATGTTTTGGGGAAATTATATGGCATTCCCCACGCTGGGTGCAAAGGAGACAAGAGTGCTGTTGTGTTTGCCTTTGATTTGCTTTCACCCCAGGTGCGAATAGCAAATGTGATAAGCAGGGCTCCTGATGAAAGAGCGCTTTTAAAAAAGAAAAACGGTAAGCCAGAGATTGCTTATATAGAGAAGGAAGCCATAGCAATCAAAACTTATACGGATTGGCTTGATGCCGGATACAAGTAAATTGGGGAAATAATGAAAGGAACAATAATCACGATAACTTCAGGAAAAGGCGGGGTAGGCAAAACTACAATCGCTGCAAATATATCCTTAGGTTTAGCACTAAAAGGAAAAGAAACAGTAGCTGTAGATATGGACATAGGATTGAGAAATTTAGACATGATTTTAGGCTTAGAAAACAGGATTGTATATGACATCATAAATGTAATGGAGAATGAAGCGAAACTTTCTCAAGCACTAATAAGAGATAAAAGAACAGACAAGCTTCATTTTTTGCCTGCTTCCCAGACAAAAGATAAAACATCTGTAAAAATAGATAAATTTTTGGAAATAATGAATGAGTTGAGGGAAAAATTTGACTACATAATCATAGATTCGCCAGCTGGCATTGAGGCAGGCTTCAAAACCTCCATGTTGCCTGCAGATAAAATAATCGTGGTCGCCACCCCAGAGGTCTCGTCAATAAGAGACGCAGATAGAATTATTGGCATTTTAGAAGCAAATGAAAAAAGGGATATCTCCCTTATCATCAACAGAATAAGCTACAGGCTTACCAGAAGGGGAGATATGCTAAGCAAAGATGATGTGATTCAGGTTCTGTCTATTCCTCTTTTAGGCATTGTGCCCGAAAACAAAGATATTATAACCTATGCCAACAAAGGAGAACCGTCTATTTTATACAGAAACTCTATCACTGGAAAAGCATTTAACAACATCGTGTGTAGATTACTGGGAGAAAAAATAGATTTCATGGAAATAAAAGAGGAAAAAGGAATCCTCAAATTATTAAAGATATTTAGGGGCCACAATGATTCTTGATTTTTTATTGAAAAAGAAAGAGAAAAGCTCGAAAGTTGCCCGGGAAAGATTACAGATAGTATTAGCTCATGAAAGAACGCTCAGTATTCCATTCATGGAAAACCTCAGAAAAGACCTGCTGCAAGTAATAGCCAAGTATGTTGACATTGACAAGAAAAACATCGAAGTTAAAATAAACAGATTAGACAATATGGAAATATTAGATATTAATATTCCGCTCAAGCAACGTTAATGCCTCATTTTTCCCGCAGTTAAAACATCCACCCCGCTTTCACCTTTAACAAGGCGGGTAAGCACGGGCGTAGGCATCTCTCTCACGGTAATTATTGTACTACCTATCTTACCAAAACCGCTAATTCTCCCTGCTGTATCTCCTGAATCCCAAACCATACGAAAACACTTATCGCCGATTTCGTATATCTTTATATTGCCACCGAAAAATTTCTCGGTACGCAAAGATACCGAACTTTCTCTAACATTGTTTATCACCATCGCATAAATTTTAGCTTCCTTTTTAAACACAATTAAAGCTTTGGATACCACTGCTGGATGTCCTTCATACTTTTCTATAGGTCTTAAGTTTCTGCCAAACGACATTTCTGTCATATACAAAACTTTCTTTTCCCCCTGGTCATACACAACCAATCTACCGCTTTTATCTAAATAAATGATTTTCTCATCAATTTTGTAAAAATCAAACAAGTTGCGAGGAGAAATGGATAACTCTATCTTGTCTTTTATCTTACCGTTTTCATTTATCTCATATAATCCACCGTAAAAGGGACGAGTAATACCGGATTTCTGGGCAAGCATCATTAACTTTTCGGGTCCTTTATATGTTCTTATATAATAACGGATTTTGTCTTTAATGAGACAAAACTTGTTTCCTTTTATACGACCGATAAATGAAGACAGATTCCCAAACCGATCAAAGTTTGAAAAGAACATCTCTTTTAATCCATCATTATTTATATCAGCACAATCTATATTAAATATATTCCATCCATAATAAAAGGACATAACTGGAGTGAAACCATCTCCGTTAAAATGATAAACAACAACCTTTCTACCAAGAGCCACTATAATCTCTATCTTCCCATCATCATCTATATCTCCCATATAAAAGGCTGTACTTAGAGCGCGTAGGCTTGAGGATGCAATAAGTTCAAAAGTAGGCGTGGAAGACGGCATGTGCAATGGAGCATAAAGACCAAACTTATTCAATGCCTTTTCATAAAAGGTTAAACGCGGCCTCAACTCCAATGAAGAAGGAACAAGATTTTGCACGGGAATAGAAGATTTCGCCTCGCTTGATACTAATTTTTTATTCAACACAGACCTATACCGAGCAATCCTCCTGCCATCGTAACCGGAGAAAACACGGCAACTTACATCTTTATTATCTTCTACATTCACAAAAAACAACATCTCAAGATCTAATGCCCTTCCCACAGTTGCTCTATTCTCTTTATTATTTAAGTCAACTATTTTTTCAGCAGTCAGAGCAATCTGAAATTCATCAGCACCTACCACATAAAATTTACCAGTTTTTTCCAATGCTTCTTTTAACCTTTTATAAACAATAGGTTTCCGCGTCACTATGCCCACCTTCATGGTAGTTGTTCCCGCTTGCCACCTATCTCCTATCTTTATCTGAGCAACAACATTTCTAAATCCTCTGGGTATTATGCCTAAAATACGCTTTCTTTTTTCCTCTGCCCCTCCAATAATCTTTGCCCAAGCGCAGTCTTCTCTCAAATCTGTAATGATGGCATACGCTAATCCCTTTCTTGCCTGATAAACCTCACCGCTATAAGGGTCTTTTACTACACCTTTTAAACGATAGATAAACAGTATCTCACCGGTGAATAAACCACCACTCCTGCCTTTGTTTAGCTCTATCATTTCTTCCCCTACCTTTGTTACCAAACCATACTGAGGTAATATTTTTGAGGAAACATCTTTTGCTATATCTTCAAAAGAACCTGCGAAAACAGGTGTCGACAACATGAATAATAAAAAGAAAAAGAAAAACCGTATCATATACTTTCAACCCTCTCTATTTGCTCTTGCAGCTTTTGATAAAGCAAACTCGCATCATTGTACTCTTTTCTCTTTAATTCTACCAGATCTTCCGGTGCTTTAGAAAGAAATTCTCTGTTTGACAATTTCTTGTTTAGAAATTGCATCGCTTTACTCAATTTTTCTAACTGCTTTTTCAATCGGCTTATTTCTTTCTCTTCGTCTACTATCCCTTCCATAGATACATACACATCTCCATACATCATAGGTTGGGAAAAACAAGCTCCCTTAGGCACATCTTTACTTATGGTAACTTGAGAGATGCCAGCCAAAACACCTATATATTCTCTATGCCCCTCAACAATTTCTCCTATCTTACTATCCAAAACATTAAAATGCACATTCAGCTTCCTGGATGGCGGAATAAGATTTTCACTTCTAATATTCCTCACAGCTTTAGAAAAATCAATAATTACTCCCATCTTTTTCTCCACATCGGGCAGTATATACTCATCCTCTTTTTGTGGATAAGAACTAATCATTATACTTTCTCCTTTCTTGTTAGGCAATTTTTGCCATAGATACTCAGTTACAAAGGGGATAAAGGGATGCAAAAGACGCAAAACAGCTTCAAAAACCTCAAGCAAAACAAACTGTGTACCATACCTTCCCGTTTTTTTCCTTAAAGATATTTTACTCATCTCTATATAAAAATCACAAAACTCATGCCATGCAAATTGATACACACAAAGGGCAGCGCTACTAAATTTATAATCTTTCAAATATTTATTTACCATATCCGCGGTCCTATAAAACCTGCTTGTTATCCATTGTGATGCTGCATCAGGAGAATCGGGTTTTCCTTTAAAAACATAATCTTCTGTATTGATAGCAATAAATTTATAGGCATTCCAAATTTTATTCATAAAGTATCTATAGCCTTCAATACGTTTTTCAGAAAGCTTAATGTCTCTTCCCTGAACGGCAAGTGCAGTCAAGGTAAACCTCAAGGCATCCGCCCCATATTTTTCCACTGTATCCATAGGATTTATAACATTATTTTTAGTCTTGCTCATCTTCTGTCCATGTTCATCTCTCACCAATGCATGAATATAAACATCTTTAAAAGGAACATCGTCCATAAAGTGAAGACCCATCATTATCATTCTTGCTACCCAGAAAAAAATAATATCAAAACCCGTAACCAAAACACTAGTAGGATAAAATCTCTTTAAACTGTCCGTCTTCTCTGGCCATCCTAATGTGGAAAATGGCCACAGGGCAGAAGAAAACCATGTATCCAATACATCTTCTTCCTGGATTAAATTCTTTTCACCGCACCACTTACACCTTTCAGGTTTATCTATAGAAACATTATACTTTCCACAATCTGTGCATCTGTAAGCAGGAATTCTGTGCCCCCACCAAATCTGCCGCGAGATACACCAATCTCTTATATTGTTCATCCATTCAAAGTAAACATTTCTCCAATTCTCAGGTATAAAATTTACCTTTCCCTCTTTTACCACACGAATCGCTTTTTTAGCTAACGGTTTCATCTTTAAAAACCATTGCTCCGAAATTTTAGGCTCTATTGGCGTATTACACCTATAACAATGTCCTATTGCATGATTGTAATCTTCAACCTTCACTAAATACCCTTTTTCATGGAGTTTTTCCACCAATGCCTTTCTACAGGCATCTCTATCCATACCTGCAAATACACCTGCTTCCTCGTTCATAAACCCCTTTTCGTCTATCACACTTACCTCTTTTAGGTTGTGTTTTTTTCCTACCAAAAAATCATTTGCATCGTGAGCAGGTGTAATCTTCAGAGCTCCCGTACCGAAAGAAACATCCACATAACTATCTCCGATAACAGGAATAGCCCTTTCCTTTATAGGTAAAACCACATCTTCTCCGATAAACCTTTTGTATCTCTCATCTTTAGGATTAACAGCAACAGCGGTGTCACCAAACATCGTTTCAGGCCTGGTTGTAGCAACCACAAGCCCACCCTTTCTATTCTTAAATGGATAAAGAATGTAATAAAGCTTTGCATTTTCCTCTTTATATTCCACCTCTAAATCAGATAATGCAGTAAGACAATGCGGGCACCAATTTACAATATAGTTGCCTTTATATATCAAATCTTCTTCATAAAGTTTTACAAATGCCTCTTTAACTGAACGAGACAGGACTTCATCCATTGTAAAACGCAGCCTTGACCAATCACAGGATGCACCCAACCGTTTTACCTGTTCAATAATCCTATTTCCATATTTCTCTCTCCATTCCCACACTTTTTTTATAAACTCTTCCTTGCCTATCTGAAAGCGTGAAATCCCCTCTTTATTCAATTCCCTTTCCACTACATTCTGTGTAGCAATGCCTGCATGATCTGTTCCCGGAAGCCACAAAACATTATACCCCTGCATCCTTTTCCACCTTACGAGAATATCCTGTAAGGTCTCATTCAAGGCATGGCCAATGTGCAAAATACCAGTGACATTAGGAGGTGGTATTACAATACAAAAGTTTTCTTTTTTCTCATCTGTCTTTGGGCAGAAAAAATTATTCTTCTCCCACATATTATATATTTCTTCTTCAAAATCAGGATTATAAGCAGCCATTTTCACCATTAATTTATCCTCTATACAAGATTAGTTATATTCGTTTTAAATATTTTAAAATTTCCTGGCAATATTCTACCAAATTGTGCACCCCTTGCGCCCATATAATGTTCCCGTCCACCACACAGGATTTGTCTTCATATATAGCCCCAGCATTTATCAGGTCATCTTTGATTCCAAATGAACCCGTAGCATGATGACCTCTCACAATGTTGGCTGAGATGCCTACCTGTCCTCCATGACAGCTCATACATACAAGTTTTCCTGCTTCATAAACATCTTTAACCAATTTTAAAACAGGAGCATACCTCCTCAACTTATCTGGTGCGTAAGCTCCAGGAACAATAACACCTTCGATGTCTGATGCTTGAACATCTGTAATTACTTTTTCCACCTTCACTGTCAGTCCCCATTTTCCCTTACATTCCTTTCCTTCCCTTATGCCCACGGTAAGTGTTTCATATCCCGAAACCTCAAGAACATATTTAGGCACAAAATATTCTAAATCTTCAAACCCATCATGAATAAGTAATACTATTTTCATCACTCCTCCTACCGCAAGGCCTTTTTAATCTCTGGGAGTAAACCTTCAAACTGTGATAACCATCGCCTTCGCTCTTCAAACAGCTTGTCTATGATTCCTTCATAAGTCTCTCTGCCGTAAATTCTATAAGGATTAAATTTCTCTATCTCTGTTCGCCTTGAGCTTTTTACCACATCATAACCTAAAACAGGATCAAATTGCCATTCAACATTTTCCGACAATGCATCTACTATTAAATTCATCGTATCCTGCGGTTTTATCTTCATCCCTTCCTTTCCTCCCACAAATCCTGTATTTATGAGAAATACCTTTATATGTGGATTTTTCTTCAATATTTCATAAAATTTGTTCCCTTCCTTGTGAGGATTATCTACAATAAAAGGATTAAACGCTACTACCCTCTTTGATTCACCCACCCTGGCAGGGTCTTCTGCAGAGGTGATAGATGACTCACCTAACATAAGATAACATGCCGCTTGCTCTGGAGATATAAATCTTCCGAGAGGAGGGAGATCGTATCTTCGAGTGTTGAAAAAAATAAAATCCGTACGAGATAAGTCTACATTGTTCTCTGTATGTGGAATAACATATCGAGGAACAATACATCTGCCATTTGTAGTAATCGTCCAGTTATCAAAATCAATCTCTCCTTCATCATCTACCCATGCATTCTCCGCTATAGCACCCGGCACCTGCGTAGCATAGAATAGATAGGGTTGACTGGTTACATTGTCTGTTTTTATATAAAACATATTTTCAGTGCCATAGGCAAAGCTATCATTGCGTAACAGCATAATATCATCTTGTTTTATAGATATCCCCTCCGGCGACTTAAGCCCATGATCATTCAAGGTTATCGTCGTTTTACCGGTACCGCTTAAACCAAAAATAAGAACACCAAAACGCTTTATCTCTTTACCTACCCTCAATCTATATGATTTCCCCCCGGCGTGCATTCCCAATCCGTTTCTATATTCCCTCATCAAATATAGAGCAGATCTTAATGCCGCCATTTTTGTCTCTCCGTAGTAATCAGACCCCAAACAGAATGTGAATACCCTCCCGTCTTCCGTAGGATATATGTATATCTTGGTTTCTTTCCACTCTGGCACCTGAACAACTATAATATCCGGTTCCGCATCTTTGTCATGAGGCTCAAAAAAATTATTATTAAACATATGTGCTAGACGAGCATATTCTCTGGTAACAAAAAAATTCACACTGAATCTACCTTTAGTATTCTGACAGATATCTTTCTTTACCAATATTACATCCGTTCCTTTCAAATAATCCCTTACTGCTTTTAATTCTCGTTCTATTTCTGGTGTAATATCCTTCACTATATAGGTAAACTTTGCGCTGCGAGATTTTACATTGGTGCGATAAACAGTAATGCCCCATTTATTGTCTATAGAAGTTCTGTCTGCCATCATGCTTAACTCTTCTCTTGAAAGATCATGCCACAAGTTTCCACACTCGATCTCTTCTACAAAAATTGCATCATTCATCTTTTCTCCTTAGCATTTCACTGTTTACTTCAACTGTTGTTTTTACATTCCCCCGAGGATTAAAATCCCCCACCACTTGCAGGTACTTAGGCTTTAAAATATTATACAAAGCGTCAAATATCTCATTTGTTGCATTTTCATGAGAAATATAACATGCCCTGTATTTATTTAAAAATAATTTCAGAGATTTCAGTTCAACCACATGTCTATCCGGGATATAGGCTATCTTTATAGTAGCAAAATCCGGATAACCGGAATGAGGACACAAACAGGTAAACTCAGAAAACTCTATATGGATCTTATAATCTTTGTCTGGAAAACTATTTTCCCAAACTTTTAATTGGTTTCGCAAGATGGCTTCTTCTCCGTATTTCATTTTTTCATAAATTTTTAATTATAAAGAAAACATCTCACAAAATGTTTAGTATTTGCCTCGTTTACAGGAGAAAGATGTTCCTGGCATTCCTTTGTTGCCCACCGACAAAATGGGTAAAATTCGCAGCCATTTTTGCTATTTTTCTCACGAATCTGCGTCATCTGTCCAAAAATTCCCTCCTTGAGTAGCATAGTATAGGGATGTAAGGGATGTTTAAACAATTCCTCTGTAGGAGCTTCTTCTATAATTCTTCCTCTATACATTACATATATTCTATCCGTAATAAACTTAGCCAAGGTCAAATCATGGGTAATAAATAAATAACTCAACGGAAATTTCATCTTTAAATCTATCAACAGATTGAGAGCAATCGCCTGAGTGGAGGTATCCAGAGCCGATGTAGCTTCATCAAATATTACAAGCTCAGGTGAACTTATCAATGCCCTTGCAATAGCCACCCGCTGCATTTCTCCGCCGCTTAAGCTGCTCTTCTTTCTCATAAGCACATGCCTTGGAAGATGTACAATTTCTATCACCTGTTCGATCTTTTCCTCTATATACGAATGAGATAACCCTTTTATCCTCAATGGCTCCGCTATTATCTTCTTTATACTCATTCTCGGATCTAAAGAAGCAGAAAAATTCTGAAATACTATTTGCATTCCCTTTCTCAAAATATAAATATTATCCTTATCTATCAGTTTATCTTTAAAATAGATTTGCCCTCCATCATACTCTTCTAAAAAAGATAAACAATGAACAAGTGTTGTTTTTCCGGCTCCCGATTCCCCAACTATAGAAACATTTTCTCCGTCTTCCACATATATGTCTACATCTTTTACAACCGAAAATCTCTTTTTGTAAGCAAAGAAAGACTTTCTGATACCTCGCGCCTCAAGAATCAAGCCTTCCCCCTCAGTTGTCGGGCTACAGAATCCATCAATCTATTCACCGCTTCTGCTAATCTTCCAATTTCATCATTATGCTTTGCTTCCAATCTTCGAGAGATATCTCCCTCAATAATACGGTTGATCGCATCTATACTTTCCAGTATAGGCTTAACCAATCTCTTTGATAACCAGAAACTCACTGCCACTGCAACAAAAATAATGAAAATACTAAACAAACTAATTACCACTAAGATGAGAATAATGCGATTATTGATATTTTCCTTTAAATCATTAATAGGAACGAAAAGTTCCTTTGTAGGATAGGTTATACCTATTCCCCATCCTCTTTCTTCCACATAGGTATATCCCGTAAATTTATCCACGCCTCTAAATATATATCGGGAAGAACCTGTTTCACCCTTAAAAATATGATCTTTTACAATTTCCGCCAGCGCTTCCCCTTCCTTTGGACTTGATAAATCCACGTTATCCTTCAATGTTATCAATTCATGAGCGGTTGTTGGTGGGTCAAAGATAAGTATCCCCTTTTTGTTTATCATCCAGGCATAAATCTCAGAACGCTCCTCAGGCTGCTCCGCTTGTAGAATAGCATACATATCATCAGGATAAAAATCCACAAACAATATGGCTATTACCCTTCCTCTGCAGATAATGGGGACAGTTGCACTATAAGATATTTCTCCATCCTTGTTTATGTGAAAATCAACAAAACATCCTTCCTCTGATTGACAGGTGGTTTCTATTTTTTCTGGTGTGATGGGAATAATAGGTTTTTTTAGGGGATATTTAAGTATGAGCCCCTCTTTCGTATAGAGAGCAATGCATCTTGCGCCAATTCTTTTGTGAAAAAAAGGGAATTTGTCCTTCATTTCCTCGATGAATGAGGGATTCTTCGTTTTTGTATATATGCATACCCTATTTTTTAAACATTCACCTATAACCCCCGCCATATCAAGTCTGCTTTTCATCTCTGTTTTTATTCTCTTAGCTACCGCTGTAGCCCTGCACTTCAAAAATACTTTAGTCTGTTTCTCAAATGCTTTCTCCGTCTCCTTAAGAGCACTACTTTTAAAATATATAAGACCTACCACTGAGATAAAAAATAGCACTATTACAGAGATAAGTATTACAGAAACACTTGCTGCTGTTATTTTGCTGCCTATACTTACAAACTTTCTTTCAGCCATATGGAATTCAATTTAACAAAAAGGAAACACTAAATCAATGAAATTCTGGCCTATTGATAAAAGGTTAAAATATTTCTTTCAGTTTTCCTGAAGCAATTTCTTCTTCAATTCCCCTTTTTACATCGGAAACTTTAAGTCTCATTAATCCTAAAGAAATATCATTTCCAAAAACAGTAACTAAAATAAACGATCTGCTCATTTTAGTAAAATAAATATTCTCCTGCTTCCCTTTGTGAAAAAGAAGAGAAAACTCTGTTTCTCCAACTAATTTGGCAATTTCCGACATTGCCGCAAAATTGGCTGCAGATAAGGCAGCCAAAGATGCCACATCTATATTCTCAAAACCTACATCGACAATTACATTTCCTCCCATATCAACCAGCAAAACACCAGACGCATTAGCAGCTTTAATCAAGTTTTTCTCAATACAATCACTTATTTTCTGTAATTCCTCTAAATCCAAAATAAGCATTTCTTCAACCTTATATTTAAATTAAAACAAACATTTCAATCTTATTAGAAATGTAACATCATCTTTTTTCCCAAAATCTACCGGCAAATTTGTCCGCCCTAAAAGCTCATCGCATATCAGAATTTTCGCCTCTTTACTCTTTGTCTCAAAGAGAATCAAATATCTTTCCTGGGTTTCAGCAAGAGAATTGTATTCAGACAAATGTTCCATTTGCTGGTAACTGCTAGGCAGTTGTCCAGACAAATGTTCCATTTGCTGGTAACTGCTAGGCAGTTGTCCAGACAACCTGTATATTTTTCCACCTCTTTCAAGTTTTTTATCCCTCAATAAAAAAGAGGCCATCTCCATAGAAATGTGATAGACACCATCAATCTGAGAGATAAGAAGGGACATTACATCCTCTCCTGATTTCACAATTAAAAAAGCATCCCTTGATACACTTCTATGTACCCTATGGATTATTTTCTCAACATTATCCAGAGTGTAATCGGAAGCAAAAATGTTATCAATCTCATTTTTTAAAGCTTTCTCTATATCCATCTCAAACAACCTTTTTCAATAAAGAAATAGCCATAGCCGCCTTGTAGGCAGGTCCATAACTTTCAATAAGTTTTGTTTTATCAGTAGAAGCAACAGCAAACATAGCAAAATCTAACACTTTAATCACCAATACATAGCCATCTTCGCCTATTATAATTATATTTTCCAGATTACCCTCTTTAAGTTCAGACACAACCCTATCTGCATTATGAAAAACCGAAGAAGAAATAGCTGCCACAGTCTCTGCTTCAAACGGCACTCTGCTCATATTTCCCATGAGAAGTCCATCATAATCGCACACTACCGCTGTATCAATATAAGGACAAATTGTAAATAACTTAGATAAAATATAATCAATAATCTTAGCCTTAGAAACAGCCATTTATTTTTCTCCAATAAGTTCTTTTATCTTCTTCAGATTAAAACGAATTGCCTTATCGTTAGGGTCCAACCCGTAAGCTATCTCCCACTCTTGCAAAGCCTTTTCATAATCAGATTTTCGGAAAAAATCCCAACCTTTATCTAAATGTTCATAAAACATCTTTTTATTTGACTCCTTCTCCCCGCCAACCTGCTCCCTTGAGATTACCTCTTTTTTGCGTTCTACTTTCTTCTTCTCTGCTCTCCGTTTATCAATAACATGTGCACTTTCCAAAAGCAACTCCATCCATCCGGAATGCACATTCCTATCCATGGAAACGAAGGAAGAAGTTATATCAACCTCGCCATCTTCCCAGGTCAAAACATCAAGAAGTGCTTCCTCGCCACTCTTCTCCCCGCATGAAGCATAGCTAACCTCACCATCTATCAATTGGACAACGCAATCCTTCAAACTGTTGCTAATCTTTAGTTCTGCAGAGGAATAACTTTGACACAGCATCTGCAACAAATCCTCTAATTGTATACCCTCTATGTGCCCTTGAAAGCCTTTTTTAACCATTTTTCTATGGCTTTTTCAACCTTTTTATCAATTAGCTTGTCAATTTCTCTGACAAAAACTCTATTCTTGGTTTCCACAACTTCTTCCACTATGGATTTCATTTCATCCTCAGGAATATGCAGTTCTCCAAGAGGAACAATCATTGGCACAGAACTTAATGAAACAGGTTTTGAAAATATACCTGAAGTGGGTTTATCTTCAAGAAAACCTTTTAGGAGTTCTCCCGCTTTTTCCATCTCATACAAAACATCTTCTTCCCTCTTTTCTTCTTGCTCGTCTTCTTTCTTGTTTAAAAAACCTGCATCAACCGGTAGGTCAAAATCACTCTTTGAAAACAAGTCTTTCACCTCAATTTATCACAGGAGTTTCTCAATTTTCTCTGCTGTTCTCCTGGTATCCAGAAATATCAATCCTAATTTTGCATCGGCACGAGCCAAAACGATCAAAATTGCCTCTGCGCCAATAGAAAGCAAAACTATATAACCATTATCACCTTTGATAAATAGTTGCTCAAAATTACCTCTATTCAATTCACCAGCACTCCTTTCTCCCAGGGAAAGGGTAGCCGCCGCCATTGCCGCTACTCTGTCTTCCTCTGTATCTGCTGGCAGAGCAGAAGCGATAACGAAACCATCCAAACTCACCACCGCCGATGCTTCCACGCCCGGAGTAGAACTCCCCAAATCCTTCAGCACCCTTACCATATCCTCTGTTTTTGCCATTTTTTCCTCCTACTTAAAATATTTTAATATTTTATCTTTGCAGGCACCTGTAGTGTCATACACAACACCTTCACATCCTTCATTCGGAGAAACCTTCGTTATTTTGTATCCGCATTTTTTACCCAGTAAAAATTCCGCCGCTCCACGGAAACAGCCTATCCTGGGACAAGCTATATTCTTTTCACCAAAATTCCTTTCCTTTAAGAGAAACGAACATGCATCCACATATGGGCATTTATCCACACTAATCTTTAATGCGCATTTGTCATCTATTTCTTTTAAAACAAAATCCGAGCTATCCTTGAAAAGCCCACCATCTACACCAAGGTTGATGTAACTTTCCACTGCTTCTTTTAAAGTTTTACAATCCCTATTGACTTTCAAACTGTATTTTTCATCCAGCACCTTTATCCAGTTTTCTGCTGCTCTTATATATGCTTGTTGAAGAAATATCTTTGCATTCTTTCCTAAAAATGATATTGCCATCTCATCATATGCAGAAAGCCATGTTTCTGAAAGTAGAGCTTTGCATGTTTGTAATTCCGTTATCTTTGCCATCCTTCCCTCCTTAGCTTCACTTTTTAATTCCCTTTAAACAAAATTGCTACATCAAGTAAAGGGACCTCCCCTCCTTTTGGTTTTTCTATTATCTTATATATCCATTCTCTTTGTCCTTTTCTGCCGGACAAAGGACTAATTGCCTTACGAGAAAAAGCCTTGTCCACGGGCAACAGCCCATACTTCTCACCTTCTTCCAGAAGAACAAGGGCTTTATAAACACACTCCTCTATGGCAAAGAATTCTCCTATTGGTGATTTCAAAACAGGCACTTCTAATTCCGCCAGTTCCTTTTCCTTTAATTTAGAAAGACTTCCTTTTATGCCTGCTTTTAATCTATTCCAAAAAGATTTTATTTCGCCCAAGGTTATACGGTCTCTTTTCTTAATTTCCTTCGCTTTTCTAGATGAAATTTTATAAACATTAGCCACACATCTCTCAGGAAAAGCAATCGGCTGACCATCTATAGAAGCAATCAACACTCTCGATAAAGGCGAAACAGTTTTTTCTATTTCTTTCATGCCAGCATCAATTCCAGCTGCCTCTTCCATTATCTTTGCAAGCTGAGAAGAAAAATCCTCACTCTTTACCTTTAGGTTCTCTAAAATACCATTCTGAGCATTGAAAACATTCATAATCTGGGATAATTTAGACTGTATTTGGTCAAAACTTTCCCTAAAAGCAAAAACCTCTGCTTTTAGATCAGAAATCTCCTTATCTGATATCGGAGAAATCTCTGCCTTTTCTCTTTTCGCTCCTTCTATCTTTTTCTTAAAAGGCAAAAAATCATCATAAACTTGCTTCACCTTCAACTGTCTCTCCTCAAGAGATAATGTAGCGGTGTTTATCTCCTTAAAGACATCGGCTACTTTTTCTATAAGTTTTATCGTTTCTGGAGGAGACATGTGACGGGCAATGCTAAGAAATTTCACAAGACTGCTCATCATAGAAAGCAAAGCATAATTTGCTTCATCCGGATAAACTTGCTTCAATTTTTCAACTGTATCAAGAAACTCTTTTACGGTTGATTCACTAATTTCCCAATCTAAGCTCAATAAAATTTTATCTAACTTTGTTAAAGGATCAAAATCCTCAGTTTGCTCAACCTCTTTTTTGTTTTCAGGTTCTTCAGGCAAAAGATCGTCTATAGCAGAAAAAGCTTCCTTCTCAAACTCTCCCGAATCAATTCCTATCTTATCCCCTGGCATGCATATCCTCCTTAGTGATTCTCGATCTTGTAAATTTATTACTCACATACTGAATCGTAAGTTTAGAAATTGCTCTCAGTGCGTTCGTTATACCATAACCTTCCACCGCACTGGTTACGAAATAAGGGGCATTAAAGGAACTATTTAAATCGTATTCCAAATCCTCTGCGGAAAGAAGAGTCACCCCCTGCTTCTCTAAATCCCTTTTGTTGTACTGAAAAACTAATGGAATATCCTTTAAGGCAATTCTTCCATTTTCTAAATTTTCTTCCAAATCTCTAATACTTTCTATATTTTCTTGTCTCTTTTCAACCTGAGAATCTGCTACAAAAACTATTCCATCTACACCTTTCAAGATCAACCTGCGGGTAGATGCATACATTATCTGACCAGGCACAGTATAAAGTTGTATCTTCACATCAAAGTCCAGAATTTTTCCCAAACTCAAAGGAAAAAAATCAAAGAAAAGTGTTTTCTCCTCTTCTGTTTTTATTATAACCATCTTGCTCTTAACCTTGCTTTGTAAAATATTATATATGTACACAAGAGAAGATGTTTTACCGCTTCTGCCTGGTCCGTAATAAATAATCTTACACTGTATTTCTCTATCTCTTAGGTTAATAACCGCCATGCTTAATATCTTAAACTATATATAAGAAATTTTCAAGGATTCGCATTAGATAATATTAAATGTCTCCGAAATTGACTTGTTAGATAATAACTAAATGTCTCCAAA
>JAGGSB010000084.1 GCA_021159305.1 Deltaproteobacteria bacterium
CTGATAGGTTTTTAAGCCAATATATCTCTTTCCTTTGCTTACTCCCAGAGAAACAACACTATACCAGGACAGGTCTGCCAATATATGACCGATAAAAAACAATGAAATACCTAAAATACCGTAAGGCATAGCTAAAATTAGATATGTTAAGCCAATCGTTACCCACCATATTATCCAGTAAGGATTAGACAAACTACCCAATATGCCTGCTATTATAGATGAATTTGTAAATATACTTTTTTGAGGGGATATAATAGTATTTTTTGCTTTTCTTACCATATCCTGCCCCATCCACAGTAAAATTGCCCCTCCACACAGGCTGGAGATCATAAATACGATGTGTTTTTGGAGGAAATCTCCCATCCCCAGGATAATGGCTATAATAAGAGCAATCTCTAAGATTCCGTGTCCTACAATAATCAGCGGTCCTGCTATTGCTCCCTTCTTTAAAGAATGGTCAACGGTAATTGCCAGAAGAGGTCCGGGCATCAATGCCCCGGAAAAAGCTACAAAAAATGAAGTGATTGTTAATGTTAAAAGATTCATAGGTTTAATTCCATGTTATTCACTCAACAGTTTTATAAATGTTCTCTCGTCTATACAATTTAGTCCCCATTGTTTTGCCTTATCTCTCTTTGAACCCGGATTTTCTCCTATCACCACATAATCTAAATCTTTACTTACACTGTTTTTTACGATACCTCCCAATGCTTCCACTCTATCCTTTGCTTCATTCCTGGTAATGGTGCGCAATGTGCCTGTAAACAGAAAACTCTTTCCAGAGATGGAAGAGATCATAACTTTTTCTTCTGATGGTTTTACCCCTGCCTTCAGAAGTTTTTTTATGGTCTGTATATTTTTTTGTTCTCTAAAAAAATTGTAGATACTTTGAACTACTTCTTCTCCTATTCCTTTAATGGATAATAATTCTTCTTTTTCTGCTTTCTCTATATTTTTCAGACTGCCAAAGTGTTTTGCCAGAAGCTGTGCCATGTGTTCTCCTACATGTCTGATGCCCAGTGCAAATAGAAATTTTGCCAGTGTGATATTTTTGGTGTTTTTTATGGCGTCTATAAGATTTTGGGCGGATTTTTCTCCCATTCTCTCTAAATCGGCAATTGTTTTATTGTCTAAATCGTATATATTGGCAACATTTTTTATTATGTTTTTTTCTACCAATTGTTCCGCCAGTTTATCTCCCAATCCATCTATATTCATTGCTCTTTTGGAGGCAAAGTGTTTGATGGATTCTTTTATCTGAGCAGGACAGGAGATATTTGGACAACGAAAATATGCACCATCTCTTATAGCATGAGCATGACATACAGGACATCTCTCAGGTTCAGATATTATCTTTTCTTTTCCCGTTCTCTTTTCTGTTATAGGTTTTATAATTTCTGGAATGACATCTCCTGCTCTTTCCAGGAATACCTTATCCCCAATGCGAATATCTTTTTTTCTTATCTCATCCCAGGTGTGTAGTGTAGCTTTTGACACCACCACGCCACTTATATTTACCGGTTCTAATATTGCCACTGGCGTTAAAATGCCTGTTCTTCCTACATTTACTTTGACCTCCTTTATAGTTGTAGTAACTTGCTCGGGAGGAAATTTATAGGCAATTGCCCACCGAGGAGATTTTGTAGTGTGTCCTAATCTGTTTTGATAGTCTATTTCATTTACCTTGAATACCATTCCATCTATTTCATAAGGCAATTCATGTTTTTTCTGGGTAAATGTCTCTTTATATTTAATAGCTTCTTCAACAGACAAACACAACTTGTTTAACTCATTTACCGGCAGTTCCCATTCTTTTAACAGCTCTAATGCCTCACTCTGTTTTTTAAATTGAACATCGGAAGATGTCTCTCTGATGCTGTAGGTGAACATGCGCAAGTTTCTTTTTGCCGCTTCCTTTGGATCTAATTGTCTTATTGAGCCAGCGGCGGCATTTCTGGGATTGGCAAACAATGGCAATCCCATCTCTTCTCTTTCTTTATTTATGTTGGCAAAATCCTGTTTGAACATGATGGCTTCTCCTTGAATATCCAGATAAGCAGGCGCTTTTTTCACAATTAGTTTTAAGGGAATATTTTTTATCGTTCTCACATTTTGTGTAACATCTTCTCCAGTTATACCATCTCCTCGGGTCGATGCCTGTTTTAAGATGCCATTTTCATAGATCAACGAGATAGACAGTCCATCAAATTTCGGCTCAACGCTATAACTTATATCCTTTTCTGAAGGAAATCTTAGAAACCTCTTTACCTTTTTATCAAATTCTCTCACCTCATCCGGTGAAAATGCATCTTCTAAAGAGAACATGGGTATTTTGTGTTTTATTTTTTCAAACTTTTCCAATGGTTTTCCACCTATACGCTGGGTGGGAGAATCCGGCATTTTAAATTGAGGATACCTTTCTTCCAGAGATTTTAGTTTTCTCATCATCTGGTCATATTCATAATCTGAGATAACAGGTGCATTTAAAACATAGTATCTGTAGTCGTGATATCTTATCTTCTGTTTTAACTCTTCAATATCTTTCTTTGCATCTTCCATTACTTCATCCTATCAAGGTAAAAGTTGCCATTTTCATAAACAACAAATGTATAATGTTCTAAAAAATCACCGCTATTTATATATATCTTTTTACCTTTTTTTAGGTACAAAGGTTGGTGAATATGGGCTAAGATTACTACATCCATATCTTTTTCTTCTATGATTTTTAGGGCATAATCTGCAAACATCTTTTCTATGGCGCCATTCTTTGCTCTTAGATAATTTTTACTTACATTGCCGGCAATATGAGAGAGTTTCATCATAACAGATGGATATATTTTTTTAAAAACATAAAGCATAGCAGGAGATTTCAATATATATTGGCATAGAATGTGTCTCCAGTCTTTTTTATTTATCAAATCTCCATGTTCCAGATAAACATATCTTCCATCAATATGTGCAATACAGTTTTTTCTATAAACCTTCATGTTTAAAAATTTTCCAGCCTCTGTAAAACCGTATTCATGATTTCCTTCAATCATATATATCTTTGTTTCCCACAGAGACAAAAGCTTTAAATAGCTAATTACCTTTCTGTGTTCCTTGTAGAAAAAATGAGGATAACCTAAATAGAATTCAAATAAATCACCCAGGATATATATTCTGTCAAAATGATGTGCTTTTTTGTATAAGAATTTTAAAAATAGTTTTTCTCCTTCTGTTTCTCCTTTTCTATAGTGTATATCAGATAGAAATGCGCATCTCATTGGATAAATACTCCTTTTGCTTTCTTTTTCACAAAATCTAAATAGGTATCTTTATCTTTAGTGGAGATTATAAACTGGCAATGGTTAAGGTCAAACAATGTATCTATAATTTTTCTCCTTCTGTCATCATCTGAGGTCAAGAAGGGTTCATCCATAATAAAGAATGCCTCATCTTTCAAGATGTTTGTTACAAATGCTATTCTTAAAGATAGATATAATTGGTCTCTTGTTCCATTGGAAAGCTGTAAAGCAGGTAATGTTTTGTCGTTTACAACTTCAATATTTTTCATCTGTTCATTGTATCTTAACATAGAATAATGATTTTTTGTGATGGATGAAAAAATAGGGGCTGCTTCTTGCTCTACAATGTATTTTATCTTTTCTCCTGTTTCTTTTTGGATATCTTTTAATATTTTATAGGCGATTCCCAAAGCTTCTATTTTATTTTCTATATTTTCTATTTCTTCTTCTGTAATCTTTAATTGTTTCAGTATTTCGGATTCATCTTTATTTTCCAGAGCATGGCGTAATTCTCCTTTTTTCTGTCTATTTTCTTCCATTTCTTGTTGTAGATGTCTTAAATTCTCAGATAGCTTCAAAAATCTTTCTTCATCATATTTTCCAGTTAGCTTCTCCATCTTTTCTAAATTTGCCATTATGGTTTGTTCTTCTAAAGGTGCGTCTTTCCCCCATATTCTCAATCTTTCTTCGCAAAACTTTATTTCATCTTTTATTTTTTTTGCTCTTTTTCCCAATGCTTCTAATTCCATTATAGTTCTTGCCCTATTTTTGGATAATATATCTTCTATTTTCTCTTTCCTTTCCTCCTTTCCTAATTTTAATTTTTTATTCTCATCATTTAATTCAGATAATCTCTGTTCGTAATTTTGTATTTGTTTGTGTATTTTGGTCTTAAATAGAGTATATATTGCCCCCAGGAATAGTATCAATCCTGATATTAGGAATAACTTAGATTTCAAAAAGAATAAAACAATACTCAATGCCGCTCCCATGAAAAGTAAAATCGTATCTTTTGTGCGCCTTTTTTGTATCACATTTATATATTCTTTTTCTCGTTTTATTCCCTCCTGAATTTGTCTCTGTTCTATTTCTTTTATTTCAATATTTTTCTTTAATTCTTCTTTTTCTTTTCTTAGTTTCTGGATGTTTTGAAGATCTTCTTCTATCTCTTTGTAACTGTCCAGTTCTGTTTCTAAAAGTGTTATTTCTCTCTTTTCTTCCTTTATCTTTCTGTTTATGGCAATCTTTTTTTCATATTCTTCTTTCTTTTTTAAGTTGGATAGACGGTTTAATTCTTCTATCCATCTGTCTTTATCTTTTAAATAGCTCTGATATTCAATTTCTATATTCTTTAATCTCTTTGCATCTTCTATCATTTTTAGTATTGTTTCTTTTTTTCTTTGTGCCTCTTCCCATCCTTCAATCAATTCTCCCTTTTTCTTGAAATTTTCACCAAATTTGTTTAAGTAAGAACCTAACGAATATCTAAATTTTTCTACAATAATATCAAAATTCACCTCTCCCCACAGCTTTTTTTCCATCATTGAAACAAATGTTTTGTTGCCTTGTTTTTCTGTTATGGAAAGCTCCTTTGTCCTTACAAAAAACAGACTTTCAAACAGCCATAGAGGCAATTCTTTGAATTCTTTTATTATTGTGTATAAAGGATAACCGTTTATTTTCCCATTACTTATAGAAAACATCTTTTCTTTGTAAGAGAAAGAGAGTGTAACTTTACCCCTGTATTTTCTTTCACTCCTTGTTTTTCCAAACAGGGCATATTCTATGCCGTCTAAGATGGTGCTTTTCCCTGCTTCATTTTTTCCATATATCACCGTTATATTTTTATCTAAATCTACCTCTTTGTAATTGAATTTCCCAAAATCTTCTAAAATTAATTTCTTTAACATTTGGATATAATCTTACATCCTTCAATAAATGCCCTTTTATACAAATCCTTCTTCTGAGGTTCTTTCTCCATACACTGTTCGATCTTTTCATAGAATATTTTACCTATGGGTACAGATAGAATCTCATCTAAGGATTCCACTTCTAATTCTGCCTTTATATTCATCTGTTTCAATCTTTCTGCAGCGGCATTTAGTTTTAATGTGTTTTTAGTAAAACCTGTAATTATTACTCTTAGAAAATCATATTTTTGTTTATAATTTATAATTTCATCCATTTTATCTTCTTCATCCCATTTCCATTCTATGGTTTTGAATTTACTTATACTTCCGATGTTCAATGGTTTATGAGTAATCTTTGAGCCTTCAATCTGTATTATGTTTACATATCTTTCTCCTTCATTGTCAAATGTTAAAGGTTCAATTGTTCCTGAATAGCATAAAGTTGTGTTTCCTATACTATATTCCTTATAGTTGTGATAATGTCCTAATGCTACATATTTGAATGGGAATTCCACTATGTCTTTTTTATACAGCGGAAAATAAAGATAATTCTTTAAGGCAGAGGTAAGTTTTTCATCAGACATTATAGAGCCATGTAAAACAGCTAAATCTATATCTTTTTTATTTACAAAGGATAAGACATCTCTACTGTTTTCTCCTTTTTTAAAGGGGTAAAATAGTATCTTTATGCCTTTTATGTTTAGAATTTTAGGTTCTGTAAATATAGTTAAAGGAGAATAAGAAAACAACTCTTCTATCTTATCTATTCCTTCATATTCATGGTTGCCCAATATAGCCAAAAATGGGGTTTGGGTTTTCTTTATAGTCTCTTTTAATCTTTTTCCATAAACAGAAATACTCTTCTCATCGTCAAATAAATCGCCGGCTACAATGACAAAATCATAATCCTTGGCAATAGTTATCAATTTTTCTATCTGCTTAAAAATGTCTTCCGTTCTTTCTTCTTTCCCGATATGCCAATCCGCAGTGTGAAGAATTTTTAAGCCCATTTTCTTTTCCCTAATACACATTTTACCCATACTATACCGAATATAAAACCACCGATGTGAGCAAACCAGGCTACACCACCCTTAATGGATGCGGCAAGAGAAGCAAATCCGTATAAAAATTGGATTAAAAACCAGAGGACAATGAATACAACAGCCGGTATATTTACAATGGTAATAAACAGGAAGATAGGTACGAGTGTGAGAATGCGTGCATAAGGAAAAAAACAGACATAGGCTGCTAAAACAGCGGAGATGGCTCCACTGGCACCGATTAAAGGAATAGTGGAGGAAGGAGAAAATAATCCCTGGAATATGGCGGAAAATATACCGCCTAACAAATAGAAGAGGAGGTATTGCAGATGTCCCATCCTATCTTCTACATTGTCACCGAAGATCCATAAAAACCACATATTCCCCAGAATATGTAAAAACCCACCATGAATAAACATATAGCACAAGCATCTCTTTATGGAATCAAGGGCTGAGAAATGTATAAAGAAGAGATTCGGCATGAATGCATAGGTAAAGATAAATGTATTTAGCCTATTGCCTTGAGATATTTCAAATAGAAATACAAATATACTGACCAGGATGATGCTCGTATTGATTATAGGAAAACTGCGAGAAGGGATATTATCCTTTAAGGGTATCATCTTTTTTCACTCTGTATTTTTTAAGGATATATTTTAAGACGAAAAACATGGGCAGACTTATTGCCATGCCTACAATTATGCTGCCTATCCATAGAGGAATGAGTACATCCAAGCCTAAGTGAAGATAGCGGGAAAATGAAAGTGGTTTGATGGCAAAGTTAACATCTCCTCCCGTAATAAAAATACCTACTTTATAACATATATAATATATGGGGATAGCCATTAGATGATTATTGAAAAAGCTGCCGAGCACAGCGGCTGCTTTGTTTATGCGAAAGAGGGCGGCTATGCCGAGAGCTAGGAAGGTATGTACACCGAATGTGGGGGTGATAGAGATGAATATTCCCAATGCCGCACTTTTTGCTACCCTTCCTGGTGTATCATTTAAAGATAGTAGTCCTTTTAATTGTTTTCTGAATGATTTCAGCCGCATCAAATTATGCCTTCGGTAGTTTTTTTAAATACAAGAATAAATGTCGCATTTATTCTTCTTTAATTAATTTCTCTTTCAATTTTTTCTTTATCTCGTTTTCTATCTGTCTTACTCTTTCCTTGGAGATATTGTATTTTTTCCCTATTTCCTGTAATGTTCTTTTTCCCTTACCGTCCAAGCCGTAGCGCATAATAATAATGTCTTTCTCTCTTTCGTTCAGTGAAGATGCAATGGTTTTTTTCAGCTGTTCAATGACGGACTCAAGTATAATTTTATCTTCAATACTTTCTTCTTCTATATTCAAGAGATCTATTACTTCAATACTTTTTTCTTCGCCTACAGGTACATTTAATGATTCAATTTTTAATTTTGCTTGTTCTGATGAGCGCAATTCCGCTTCACTTAAGCCCGTGAGTTCTTCAAGTTCCTTCATCGTAGAAGTTGCTTTGTGTTCTTGTAGATATTTGGCTTTTGCTGCCGCTATCTTGCTTTGTTTTGCTTTTATCTTTATAGGTATCTTAATCAGCGTTCCCTGTTCGGCTAATGTTTTGATGATTGCTTGCTTTATCCACCATACGGCATAGGATATAAACCTTATGTCTCTTTCCGGGTCAAACTTCTTTGCGGCTTGAATAAGTCCCAAATTCCCTTCATTTATCAAATCTAATAGCGACACGCCGTAGTGCCTATACTTGCGTGCTACACTGATTACAAATCTCAGGTTTGCTTTAACCAATTTTTCTAATGCTTCCTGGTCACCTTTTTGTATTTTTCTTCCTAACTCTTTTTCCTCTTCTGATGTAAGCAGAGGAATATCTTTTATACTGTTAAAGTATGCTCGCAGACTTTCTTCATCATCATGTCTTGAATCTGTCATAAAAATTCTCCTTTAGAATTTTTATGACCAAATCTGCGATTTGTATCACAAAAACTTTCTTTGGAGGTTTTTAGGCCCAAATCTGCGATTTGTGTCATATTTGTTCCTTTGTAGTTTTCCATCGCGTTCCTTCTTTTGTATCTTCCAGTGTAATACCCATTTTTAATAATTCTTCCCTTAATTTGTCTGCTTTTTTGAAATTACCTTTCTTTCTCTCTTCTTCCCTCTGTTTTATCTTTTGTTCAATGAGATTTACATCTACATTTACATTTGTCATTTCCGCATCAATGCCCATTGTAATGTCCAAAGGTTTTTCCATTAATATTTTTCCCTTAAACCATTCTTCTACTGATTCATTCATAATGCCCAGTATCTCTCTAATGGAATTTCTTATATCAATAAATGCTTTCAAATATTTTTTGTCGGGTTTTTCATTTTCATTTTCGCATTTATCTAAGTATTTGTTGATTTCCCTAATTAAAACAAATATTTCTCCGAAGGCTTTCGGAGTGTTAAAATCTTTGTCCAAAATGTCTATAAAAGACTTGTTAAATTTGGTTAGTGCCCCTTCTAATTCTTTATCTTTTAACCCATTTGATGGATTTTTCAAATTTTCTTCTACTCTCCATAGAAGCATATACAATTTATTCAATGCTTCTTTCGCCATCTCTATCCCTTGCAGGCTAAAATCTATAGGATTGCGATAGTGTGTAAGAAGAAGAAACATTCTCAATATTTCACCCCGGTATTTTTTTAAAATATCTCTAATAGTAAAGAAATTCCCTAAGGATTTTGACATCTTTTCCTTGTTTATCTTTACGAATGCATTGTGTATCCAATGTCTTACAAATGTTTTTCCGGTGAGCGCCTCCGATTGAGCAATCTCATTTTCGTGGTGGGGAAAGATGAGATCTTCTCCTCCACCGTGAATGTCAATAGTTTCTCCCAAGTAGTGCATACACATTGTGGAACACTCAATATGCCAGCCTGGTCTGCCACCTCCCCACGGACTTTCCCATTCAGGTTCTCCTTCCTTTGATTTTTTCCACAGCGCAAAATCCAGTGGATTTCTCTTTTTCTCCGAAGGTTCAATCCTGGCTCCTACTTTTAATTCCTCTATTTTTTTGTGAGAGAGTTTGCCATAATCTCTGAATTTGCCTACAGAAAAATAGACATCTCCCTCCGATACATAAGCGTAATCTTTTTCTATCAATTTTTTTATAAAATCCACCATATCTTTTATGTGTTCTGATGCCTTAGGTTCAAAAGTAGGTTTTTTTACATATAATGCTTCCATGTCAGTGTAGTATTCTTTTATGAATTGTTGAGAGATATCTTGCCAGCTTCTTCCCTCTTTATTTGCCCTGTTTATGATCTTGTCATCTACATCGGTGAAGTTCTTCACAAAGATTACATCATATCCCTTATACAGAAGATACCTATAGATAACATCAAACACCACGGATGCCCTGGCATGTCCCACATGACAAAAATCGTAGGCAGTTATACCACATACATACATCTTTACCTTGTTGTCATACAGAGGGTGAAAAGGTATATAATCTCTCTTCATCGTATCATATACGTATAACATAGCATCTCCTCTAAAAATGTTGCAATTTTCCAACAGCTTTCCTACAATCATATCAAGTTATGCAGAAATTGCAAAGGAAGTTATGTTTAAAGATTTAAAAGATTATTTGAATACATTGGAAAAGAGAGGGGAATTAAAGAAGATAAAGGAAGAGGTAGATCCTGTATTGGAAATGGGCCATATTGCAGATAGAATTGCAAAACAAAAAGGACCTGCCCTCTTGTTTGAGAATGTAAAAGGCAGTGATATTCCTGTGGCAATGAACCTATTTGGTACCGAACAGAGAACGGCTTTTGCTTTAGGAGTAGAAAGTCTGAATGATTTGGGAGATAAGTTAAAAGATTTTCTTCAGCCCGAGGCACCGGTAGGATTGCTGAAAAAGCTAAAGCTTATTTCTAAGATGGGTAAATTCCTAAATTTCAAACCAAGGACTGTAAATGTAGGCAAATGTCAGGAGATTGTAGAGAAAGAGGTAGATTTGGGGAAATTACCCGTTTTAAAAACATGGCCCGAAGATGGCGGAAGATTTTTTACCCTTCCGCTGGTATTTACCAGAAATCCTGCAACAGGTGTTTTGAATTGCGGTATGTATAGGATGCAGGTTATGGGTAAAGATAAAACGGCGATGCACTGGCATCGTCATAAAGATGGAGCAAAACATTACAGTATGACCAAAAAAAGGAAAGAAAAACTACCGGTATGTGTAGTTCTGGGGTGTGATCCTGCAGTTATCTATTCTGCTACACTACCTTTACCAGAAGAGACAGAGGAGATGTTTTTTGCGGGCATTTTGAGAAAAAAATCGGTAGAGATGGTAAAGGCAAAATCGGTAGATATGCTTGTTCCAGCCAATGCGGAGATTATTCTGGAGGGATTTATTGATCCTCAGGAAGACCTTGTTTTGGAAGGTCCATTTGGTGACCATACCGGTTATTATTCTCAAGCCGATTATTTTCCTCTATTTCACACAACCTGTATTACGCATAGGAAGAATCCTATCTATCCTGCTACAATAGTAGGTAAGCCGCTAATGGAAGATGCGTTTTTGGGCAAAGCTACGGAAAGGCTGTTTTTACCTGTTATAAAAAAAGTTGTACCAGAAATTATAGACATAAATCTGCCTATAGAGGGTATTTTTCACAACTTTGCCTTTGTATCTATAGAAAAATCCTATTCTGGTCAAGCATTTAAGGTGATAAATGCATTGTGGGGATTGGGTCTCTTATCCCTTACTAAAAATATTATCATTTTTGATAAAGATGTAAATGTGCAGGATACAGGAGAGATTTTGTGGAGATGGGGTTGTAATGTAGACCCTCAGAGAGATGTGATATTTACTAAAGGGCCGTTGGATGAGCTGGATCATTCCTCTCCGCAGGTTGCATTTGGTAGTAAGATGGGCATAGATGCCACGAAAAAATGGAAGGGAGAAGTAGAAAGACCATTTCCGCATGATTTAAAGATGGATGAAGGGGTCGTTAAAAAGGTAGATAAGAACTGGGGAAAATACGGTTTTTAGAATTACAAGATAAAATAAAAAAGGAGTAAAAGTGAAAATAGTGATAGGTTCAGACCATGCGGGATTTAAAATGAAGAATGAAATTGTGGATTATCTGAAAAGAAAAAATATAGAGGTAATAGATGTTGGTGCATATTCAGAAGAAAGCGTAGATTATCCTGATATTGCTCAAAGGGTAGTAAAGGAGGTGCTTGGTTTAAATTGTCTCGGTATTCTTGTTTGTGGAACAGGGATAGGTATGTCTATTACTGCTAATAAATTTAAAGGAATCAGATGTGCTTTGTGTTATAATGAATATGCGGCAGAATATGCGAGAAGGCATAATGATGCGAATATTATTGCCCTTGGTGGACGGACAATGGATATAATAGAGGTAAAAAAGATGTTGGATATATTCATAAAAACGCCATTTGAAGCTGGAAGGCATGAAAGAAGACTGAATAAGATAAAGGAACTGGAGGGGTAGATGAAAGATCTGAAAGATGTGGATTTTGAGGTGTATGAGGCAATAGAGAAAGAAAAAGAAAGGGAAAATTACAATCTGGAGATGATCGCTTCTGAAAACATGTCTTCTCCTGCTGTGCTACAAGCAATGGGTTGTTGCATGACAAATAAATATGCAGAAGGATATCCGGGAAAGAGATATTATGGCGGTTGTGAATATGTAGATGTAGTAGAAAGCCTGGCTCAAGAGAGGGCAAAAAAACTATTTAATGCGGAGCATGTAAATGTTCAGCCTCATTCTGGCACTCAAGCCAATATGGCTATATATATGGCAGCATTACAGCCAGGAGAGAGATTGCTTGGTATGGCGCTTCCCCATGGCGGCCATCTGTCTCATGGAGCGGCGGTGAACTTTTCTGGAAAATTATACACCACATTTGGTTATGGCGTAAGCATAGAAACAGGACGCATTGACTATGATGAAGTAGCTAAAATCGCAGATGAGTTTAAGCCTCGTCTAATCGTGGTAGGTGCATCTGCTTATCCTCGAATTATTGATTTTGAAAAATTCCGCGAGATTGCTGATTCTTGCGGAGCTTACCTTTTAGCAGATATTGCCCATATTGCAGGATTGGTGGCAGCAGGTATTCATCCCTCTCCGATTCCGTGGTGTGAATTTGTCACTGCTACCACTCACAAGACCTTGAGAGGACCAAGGGGTGGTCTTATTATGTGCAAGGAGTTCTTTGCCAAACCTATAGACAAGATGGTCTTCCCTGGTATTCAGGGTGGTCCCTTGATGCATATGATAGCGGCTAAAGCTGTAGCATTCAAAGAAGCATTAACGGAGGAATTTAATGAATATCAAAGACAGGTTGTGAAAAATGCGAAAAAATTAGCTTCGGTTTTGGTGGACGAAGGATTCAAACTTGTTTCTGGTGGAACGGATAATCACCTGATGCTTGTTGATTTGACCGATAAGAACATTACGGGAAAGGCTGCAGAAGAAGCATTGGGGGAAGTAGGTATTGTAGTAAACAAAAATACCGTCCCGGGTGAAACCCGCTCTCCGATGGTTGCCTCTGGCATCAGAATAGGAACGCCTGCAATTACAACGAGAGGAATGAAGGAAAAAGAGATGGAGGAGATAGGGGAAATTATCTCCTATACTTTGAAGAATATAGAAAATAAAGAAGCCTACAAGAAGGCTAAGGAAAAAGTTCTTACACTGTGTGAGCAGTTTATATTTTATACGTAATGCGCTTCTTACGGAGTTTGTTTTTATGGATAGTAGTATTCTTTGTTACCATTTTTTATATTTTGAAACTTTTGTGGACAAAAGATGTTTTGCTAATCAAGAAATGGGCAAAATTGGTTTGCTTCATATTTGGAGTGAAAGTGGAAAAGAGAGGGCAGATTGCTTCTCGGTGTGTGTGTATGGCAAATCACGAAAGCTATTTTGATATTATGGCCATGGAGACGGTGATACAGGACAGGTGTATATGGATAGCGAAGCAAGAATTGTTCAAAAATCCCGTTTTGGGTATGGCAATGAAAAACTTAGATGTTATTCCCGTAAAGAGAAGTACCACTAAAAATAATGCCATTTCTTTACTAAAAGCAATCAAGAAAAGAAAGGGAATATTTATGATATTTCCCGAGGGGTCCAGGATTAAAGAGAAAAAGGTATTTTCTAAAGGTGGCATTTTTTTAGCGCAAAAACTCAATCTTCCCATTATCCCGACTAAAATAGAAGGGACGAGAGAGATTATGCCGCCAGGTACAATCGTGGTAAGAAAAGGTAAGGTTATTGTTCATTTTAAAGAAAAGATAATGCCTCAAGGAAACATAGACGAAATTGCAGAAAGGGTGCATGAGGAGATAAGATGACAACTTCACAAGTTGCCGTAAAAATTCTAAAGGAGGTTTTTGTGAGAAAGCTTTTGTTGCTTTTCGTATGTTTGGTCTTGAGTAGTTGTGCTTCTGTGCATGCTGTTTACACGCCATACAGGGGATATACAGAGGAGGGTATTGCTTCCTGGTATGGTGCTAAATTTCATGGAAGGAGAACATCCAGCGGGGAAATCTATAACATGTATGCTCATACTGCAGCTCATAAAACCTTACCATTGGGAACAACGGTTAAAGTAAAGAACTTAAACAATCAAAAGCAAACAGTGGTGCGTATAAATGACAGAGGACCATTTGTGGAGGGAAGAATTATCGACCTATCTTATTCTGCTGCAAGAGATATAGATATGGTTTCTACCGGTACTGCTCCAGTGAGGATAACTGTTCTCTATCCTACAGAAGTATATAAGGCTATGAAAAAAGAGCTTTTCACGGTGCAGGTGGGTTCTTTTAGTTCTTACACTTATGCTCTTTTACTGAAGAGGAAAATAGATAAACATTTTCCCTATGTATACTTGAAGAAATTTTTCGACGGACAAAATGTATATTGGCGAGTAAGAGTAGGGAAATACAATGACAGAGGCAGTGCTGACATTTGCTCGGCGAAGTTAAGACAGTTAGGTTTTCCTACATTTATTACTGCATCAGATTGATGATCTGGGTGTGTTTTGATTTGTAGAGAAAGCAATATTGTGATAGAATCACATATGGGAAATTATAGCGTGATGAGGGAATGATGCGTATAGATTTGAGTTTCAGCTATGTAGAACATTTCTCCAATAATGGAGATGTGTATATAGTAATTGATACTTTAAGGGCAAGCAGCACGATTGTTGTTCTGTTAGAAAAGGGAATAGAAGAAGTAAAGGTTTTGCCGTCTTTACCTTTGGATGAGGAGAGAGAGAAATTAAAACAGGGTTATATCTTGATCGGCGAGTATGAAAATAAGGATATACCGGGTTTTGATTTTTCCAATAGTCCTTCTTTATTGAGCACCTGTACATTCAAGAAGAAAAAGGCAGCTTTGTTTACTACAAACGGGACGCGGGCAATCAATGCCTGCCCTCAGGGGGGCAAAACGACTATAGCCTGCTTTTTAAATTTGTCTTCCATGGTTAATTATGTTTCTTCCATGAATCCCAACCATTGCGTAATTGTTCTTTCCGGGCTTAAAGGAAAGGTCTCCTTAGAAGATGCTTTGTGCGGAGGAGCGGTGGTAGAAAGGTTGGCAGACAGGGTACCAAGCGTAGATTTTGACGACGGGGCAAGAATAGCATTTGGTTTCTGGAAGTTGATGGATAAGGATGCAAAAAAAATTGCTTTGTCCACTCACGCCCGTGAACTTATGAAGCTGGGCATGGAAAAAGATGTAGAGTTTTGCAGCAGGAAAGATTGTTCAAAAGCAGTAGGTGTAGTTTATCAAGGTATAGTAAAACCTGTATAGTATTATAAAATATCCTTTTAATATAAATCCTGTTGTGGCAAACTAAGGAAAAATTTATAAAGAGGTTCTAAAATGTTTTCCAAGGATAGTGGTGTTTATATTGCCTGTTTTGCTCTTTTGCCATTAATGATTTGCTCTGGTATCATCTATTCCATCCTTCCTCTGTATATTGTCTCTCTGGGGGCTTCCAGGAGTGCAGTGGGTTTAGTATATACCTGTGGAGCAATAGCAGGAGCTGTAACCAGTCCATTGTGGGGGAAATTGTCGGACAAAAAAGGCAGGAAGGTTACACTTATAATTTCAATGGTCTTATTCATCTTTGTTTTTTCCGGTTATACTTTAAGTGAGCATTATAGCCAACTTTATTTTATACAGATTGTCGAGGGTATAGCATGGGGAGCGTTGGGGGCATCCTCCATTGCTTTGATTGCCGATCTGGCACCGGCAGAAAAGAGAGGCAAAGCGATGGGTATATACAACAGCACCTGGAACCTGGGATGGATAATCGGTCCTTTAGCCGGAGGTTTCCTTAGCGAACATATTGGGTTTAGGTACACATTTTTTATATGTGTATTGATTATTGTTGCAGATATATGTCTCACTGTGCTTGCTATTCCTTCTAAAAGAAAAATGGGGTGATAAAATGAAATGGAGATGGAGAGAAGAAGAAAAATTTATTGAAATTGGTAAAAATTTTGTTGTTGCTCCACCCTGGGCAAAAACCGAAAAAACAAAGATAACTTTGACTGAAGGAATGGCATTTGGAACAGGTGTTCATGAAACAACAATAAGCTGCATGGAATTTTTAGAAGAATTAAATATAAAAGATAAATCTGTTTTAGATGTAGGAGGGGGGACAGGTATTCTGTCTGTTTGTGCCTCAAAATTAGGAGCAAAAAAGGCAATCGTTTTTGACATAGATAAAAAAGCGGCATTTGAGTGTAGAGAAAACATGAGACTGAATAATGTGGAAAATGTTTCTTGTTTCTGCGGCGAGAATCTGTGTGTGAAAGAAAAATATGATGTCATAATGGCAAACATCTTTGCTGAAATTATCATTTCTTTATCTTCGGAGATAGATGAACACATAAAAGAGAATGGTTTTCTTATTCTTTCTGGCATTGTATATGAGAAGAACTATGATGTTAAATCAACCTTTATGAAAAAGGGATATATTGTTTACAAGAATACATTTTTAGAAGACTATACCTCGTTTTTATTGAAGAAAGTGAACCGCTAAGAGTGTTGTGCGAATTATTCAGGAAATTGTTGTAAAACTGGAAAAGAATACAAGGAGAACTATATTAAAGTAGTAAAACGATTTTAGGGGGAGACCAAATGAGAACTTTAAATGTAACAATAGAGTTATGGAAGCAGGGTAAATACTTTGTAACCTTTTGTCCGGAGTTATCTCTTTTTAGCAGAAAAAAGACAGAAAAAGAAGCAAAAGAAACGCTAATCGATACAGCACAGAATTTATTTAAAAAGTTGTGTGACGAGAAAGCTTTAGATACTTACCTAAAATATACGGGAATGGAAAAGATACCTCCGGATTTAAAAGAAAATAAAAGTTTGATAAGGATAGAAGAGACTGTTCTAAAGGCATAGGAACCATGCGTCTTTTGACTCGGCGTAGAGTATGTTGAATTTGCCCTCTTTGGTATAAATGGTGAAGTGTAATGCATCCGGCGTTCGCCACATCCTTTCTATTTTTTGTATAATGTATTTTCTTTCGTTTCTAATGAAAGACAGCGGTTTTTCTCCATATCGTGAGCCGCTGTAGCATTCTACTATTATTTCTTCCATATTTTTTAATATAGAATTATTTTGACACAAATCAAAGATTTGGTCGTAAAATCTTCAAAGGAGGATTTTTTGACACAAATCAAAGATTTGGTCGTAAAATCTTCAAAGGAGGATTTTTTGACACAAATCAAAGATTTGGTCGTAAAATCTTCAAAGGAGGATTTTTTGACACAAATCAAAGATTTGGTCGTAAAATCTTCAAAGGAGGATTTTTTGACACAAATCAAAGATTTGGTCGTAAAATCTTCAAAGGAGGATTTTTTGACACAAATCAAAGATTTGGTCGTAAAATCTTCAAAGGAGGATTTTTTGACACAAATCAAAGATTTGGTCGTAAAATCTTCAAAGGAGGATTTTTTGACACAAATCAAAGATTTGGTCGTAAAATCTTCAAAGGAGGATTTTTTGAC
>JAGGSB010000085.1 GCA_021159305.1 Deltaproteobacteria bacterium
CAGAAAAAAGGGAATCCTGCTGATTGACTCATCCTTACTTTTTGCTCACTCAAAAAGTAAAAAGAATATTAGCCTTTGGATTCCTTCCCTGCCTGTGCGGGCGAGCCGCGGGGGTATTAACCCTACTATATGAAATAAAATTCTGCCGAAGGCAGACTATATTTTTATGAAAGATTTAGGGTATAATGAGGAAGATGCTAAGAAGGACAAGAAAGTTATACAATGTTTCTTTAGTGACGAGGCGGGAAAATGAGTAATTTTCAAGAAAAGATTAGTTTTATCTGGGACCTGGCAGATTTGTTGAGAGGTGTATATAAAAGAAACGAATATCAAAAAATAATCCTTCCTTTTACTGTTCTTAAACGATTTGATTGTGCTTTAAGTAGTTCCAAAAAGGCGGTTCTTGAAACTCACAACAAATATAAAGGTCAGTTTGAAAATATGGAGCCTGTTCTTTTAAATGCTACAAAGGATAAAAAATGGGAATCCACTCGGATTTTATAATTATTCAGAATACGATTTTAAAGCGTTACTTGAAGACCCAGAACATATTGAGCAGAACTTAATGCATTACCTTGATCGTTTTACGGAATGGAGTTATTGTCAAATGTTGTGGATTCATCCAGCGTACCCTTCTTTTCCATCCCTTAAACAACCTTTAATAATTCTCCATTTATAAATCTCTTACCTTCCATAATAAGATGAATAAGATTATATCTTTTTATCCTGTGCCATCTCTTTTCTGCCTCTTTTATAAGTTTAAATACCATGGTAAGTGTTGCTATTCTGGAACCACAGCCCTTTGTTCTTTTTGTTCTCAACCTTACTGTAGCAAATGTTGATTCTATAGGATTGGTTGTTCTTATATGTATCCAGTGAGGTGCAGGAAAATCATAGAATGTAAACAAAACATCCTTGTCTTTTCTTAAACATTCTACAGCTTTAGGATATTTATCTCCATACAATTTGATAAATTCATGGTATGCCTTTAATGCTTTTTCCTTGCTCTCCGCCATATACATATCTTTAATCCTGCTCTTTACCTTTGATTGCATACTCTTGGGTAGTTTCTCTAATATATTCTGGGTTTTATGTACCCAGCATCTCTGCTCTTTTGTTTCCGGGAATACTTCCCTTAAGGCTGCCCAGAAGCCCAGACCGCCATCACCTACGGCAAG
>JAGGSB010000086.1 GCA_021159305.1 Deltaproteobacteria bacterium
ATTTTCTGGAGGAATCAACATGGATGTTGTGGGAATTGATTGGGCATGGGATTTTCACATCTGTTATTCCATCGAGAAGAACAAGATTTACAGAATCAAAGACAACGAAGCGGGTTACAGAGAGTTGCTCAATGAAGTATCCAAAGAAGCGGTTTTTGTCATTGAAGAGAGTTTCAACAGGATAAGCGATTTTCTGCTTTCCGAAGGGAGAGAGGTTTATCTCTTACCGCCGAAGAGGTCGAAAGAAGCCCGAGGTTATCATTCCAACGGGATAAAGACAGATTCACTCGATGCCAGGAGCATTGCACTGACATACAGTGAACATCCAGAATATTGTATAAGGGCAAGAAACAACGAAGAAGGCAGGTCATTCAGGGAACAGTTGAGAGTTTACAGGTATTACAAAGATGAGGCCTCTAGATTGAAGAACAAACTACACAACGAATTGCACGACCATTTCCCGGAGTTTGTCGAAGTGATGGGTAACTGGAAAAAGAACAAAGGGAAAATTCTTTTGCTCAGCATCACAGATGAACTCAAGAGCCTTTCCATTGAAGAGATACACAACTACTTCAAAGAGAACCAAATAGCTTTCACAAACTCGTTGAGAGAAAAGGCAAAGGAACTCAAAAAGAGGGAATGGCATATTACAAAATACACCCTCATGATGGTGGCAAATGCTGCCAGGCATCTTCTTGAAGTGGAAAGAGGAAAGCAGGAAATGAAAAATGAAATGGAGAGGAACTTGAAAGAATCGAAATACAGGGTGATATTGAGCTTACCGGGAGTGGGAGTTGTAACAGGTGTGGCACTGGTTGCAGCGTTTCTTAACCACGAATTTGGGAATTACAGGAATTTTCAGAAATACTGCGGAACAGTACCCATAATAATCCAGAGTGGGAACTTCCGCAAATGCGTGATGAGGAAACACTGTGACAGGAACCTGAAAGGTGTCCTGCATATGATGGCATTGAGTGCAGTCAACAAGGGTTCGTGGATGAAAGGGTATTATGCCAGGAAAATAAAGGAGGGCAAGTCCTTTGGACATGCCCTCAGAGCATTGGCGAATACCCTCGTAAAGATAGCTTTCGCCATGCTAAAATCCTTGAAAACCTACGATGAGGAACTCTTTTTATCCTCGCGTGGGAACAAGAGCCCTCAGTCAAATTATACAACAAAAACCAGCACACTGGAAACTGAAAAAAAGACAAATGAAAAGTCATCCCTGCCTGCTTCTGTTGCTCAAACAAACTGCCATTTGGGAACGGATTCAGGCAGATTGTCTCCTTGACTTGACATAGTAGGTGAGTTATGTGATTCGAGTAACGAGAAAAAGCAGATTTAGAGTCGAGAATTGAGAGACCTTCTACATAGTGGCTATGCTGAGCTAAAGTAAAACTCAGGCTATGTATGTGACTTCGTCGTGGAAGACCTGAGGTTCTAGGTTCTCAATATCTACAACTCTATACGTGATCTTTTTGGGGTTATTGTCGCGCAATTAACTCGTGAGTTATTAACTTTAGAGTTAATAATGTCATGGGGTGATTTTATATTGGCAAAAAAATAGAGAGTCTGGATGAGCTCTGAAAAAAAGAATTTGGGTGTATAACATATTTTGTGTAAACTCCAAACTCCAGATTAGACAAAGGATTTCACCCAATCGAATTCTATCATGAGAACAGCAAGGATTTTATCCCAATCCCTCAACCTCAACTTCCATTTTTTGGATATGTTATTAATGGCTAAATATGCCAGTTTCATGAGCGCCATATCATTGGGAAACACACCCCTGTTCTTCGTTACCTTCTTCAATTGCCTGTTTAATGATTCTATGGGGTTTGTCGTGTAAATCAAAGTCCTTATCTCTTTCGGATAGGCGAAATATGTAGAGAGGGATTCCCAGTTGTCTTTCCAGCTTTTTATGCTGAAAGGATATTTCTCTCCCCATTTTTCTTCGAAGGCCTGCAATGCATTCTGAGCTGCTTCTTTTGTATCCGCCTTGTACACTTTTTTCAAATCAGCGGCGAAGGCCTTCCTGTCCTTCCAAGCCACGAATTTCATGGAATATCTTATCTGGTGTACCACACATCGCTGGATTTTTGCCCGGGGATACACTGCTCCTATCGCTTCCTCCATTCCCACCAATCCGTCTATGGAAAAGAACATCACTCCCTTTACCCCTCGGTTCTTCAGTTCGTTCAACACCCCCAACCAGTATTTTGAACTTTCGCTTTCCGCTATCCATATCCCCAATACCTCTTTCATCCCTTCAAGGTTTATCCCAAAGGCTATGTACAACGCTTTGTTCTTTATCTGGTTGCTCTCTGTAACTTTGTAAAAGACCGCATCCATGTAGATGATGCTATACACTTCTTCAAGAGGCCTGTTCCTCCATTCGGATACGATGGGGATTATCTTGTCCGTTATCCTGCTTATGCTCTCTGTTGAGAGCACAGAACCGTATATCTCTTCCATGTGTGCCTGTATATCCTTGTAGGTCATTCCACGCGCATACATGGATAATATGCGGTCTTCTATGGAGGCTATGCTCCGTTGGTGCTTCTTGACCACCACCGGTTCATATTCGCCTTTGCGATCACGGGGAATCGAAAGCTCTATTTTTCCATGTGAACTGTTGATCGTCTTTTTCGTATAACCATTTCGGGAGTTATCCGTTTCTTTGTTCCTGTAATCGTGTTTGGAATATCCGAGCTCTTCTTCCAGTTCTGCTTCAAGCATTTCTTTAATGACATCGCCAAAGAGCTCTTTAACCAATTCTTCTGCATCTTCTGTGGTCTTTAATTTCCTCTCCCTTACCAATTTCTTCAATGCTTCCCTGTCAAAATTTCCCATCTTTCTCCCTCCTTAGCTTTTCGTTATTTTCTCATATGGAGGGAGTTTACACAAAATTCCTAATAGACCCAATTAAAGCGATAGGATTTTTCCATTTACGGGACTTCAAACGTTCGTAAGAGAGAAGGATATTTATC
>JAGGSB010000087.1 GCA_021159305.1 Deltaproteobacteria bacterium
CTAAAGCCCTCTCTTTTGGCCTTAGATTATGGTTTATCAGGTGTTCACTTTTAAATCGTAAATCTAATAAAAACAGTTCACTTTTAATTTTTAAATGACAATTCAAAATAAAGAACTTGATAAATTAATGAAAGCACAGTAGAATGGTCACAGTAGTAATTAAGAAATGTTAAAAATGGAGGTGTTAGATGAGAAAGTCTACGGATGTGTTTTGCATTGGTGCTTCCGCAGCAGCAGGAGCTGCAGCTGTTGCAAGCCGCAACTGGTACCCCGAGAAAAAGGTTACCTGCGTAAGAGATGTAAGTTACACTGTTGTTCCCTGCGGCATTCCTTACATCTATGGTTACCTGGGTGGTAGTGTGGAAAAGAATAAGATTCCTGATGAACTTCTAACGGGTAAGGGAATAGAACTGCTCACCGACAACGCAATAGATGTAGACACCAAAGGCAAGATAGTAAAATTAGAGGGCGGGGATGAATACTCTTATGAAAAGTTAGTTTTTGGCACCGGCTCTCATCCTTTTGTCCCTCCCATCGGTGGGTTGGACCTAAAAAATGTCTTCACAATAAAAAAAGACCCAAAGTATTTGGAAGAAGTTGGTAAAGCCCTGGAAGGCGTGAATGATGTTGTAGTCATTGGCGGTGGATTTATTGGTGTTGAAATGGCTGAACAAATAAAGCAAAAAGGCATTCCCAATGTTACTATTGTAGAACTTTTACCCCATTGTCTGCTTTTGGCATGTGAAGAGGAAATGGCCATTAGGGCAGAGGAAGAATTAAAAAGCCTCGGTGTAAATATCATTCTAAATGCAAGCGCCAAAACTGTTGTAGGCAATGGCAAGGCAGAAGCAGTTGAGCTTTCAACAGGGCAAAAGGTGAAGGCAGATGTAGTTATAATAGGCATTGGTGCAGCAGCAGAGGTAGATTTAGCAGAAAAGGTTGGCCTTAAAGTAGACAGAAGAATGGGTATCTTTGCAGATAGATACATGAGAACTTCTGATAAAGATGTTTTCACTTGCGGTGATTGCGCAACAAAGTTCTCCTTTATCACAGGAAATCTGGTGCCCATCAGACTTGCTTCCGTTGCCTGCTCCGAAGGAGCAATTGCCGGCAGTAACCTGTATAAATTGAATAGGCAAACAATAGGGGCAGTGGGTGCATTTGCCACTAAGATAGGTGACCTCTGCATCGGGGCAGCAGGTTTTTCCACAAAGATGTGCAAAGACAACGGAATAGATTACTACATAGGAGAGATTCAAGCCCCGGACAGACATCCAGGAGGATTGCCCGGCTGCACAATGAACATGAAGGCAAAACTCATATTCAGAAAGAGCGATAATAAGATCATCGGTGGACATGTCGCAGGTGGTATGGGAGCAGCAGATATGGCAAATACCATTTCTATAGCCATCCAGAGTGGTTTAACCTCTGATGAGCTGGCAGTCAGACAGGTTGCCACACATCCACTTCTCACTGGTTCTCCACTTGTGACCCATGTAGTATGGGCAGCAGAAAACGGCGTCGTAAACAAAAATAAATAGTAACTTAGGAGGGGTGCTACCCCTCCTAACAAAATTATCTGAATCAAATATCATTTTTTGTAGCGCGTTAAGCAATTATACGGACAACAGTATTGACAATCAAAAAAGAGATATATATTATGACTGTGACCTAGGGCCGTTAGCTCAGTGGTAGAGCAGTAGCCTTTTAAGCTATTGGTCGCAGGTTCGAGTCCTGCACGGCTCACCAAGTTCTTTATTATAAGATTGTCCCCATCGTCTAGTTGGCCAAGGACATCGCCCTTTCACGGCGAAAACGTGGGTTCAAGTCCCGCTGGGGACGCCAAATATTAGAAGGAGGTTATCATGAAAAAAGCAGACTTGGTAAGTAAAATCGCTAAATCTACAAACTTAAGCAAGGTCAGTGTAAAGGAAGTAATTGATACTGCCATTGAACAAATTATGGATGCAGTGAGTAATGGTGAAAAGGTTAGTTTCGTAGGTTTTGGCACTTTTGATGTCAGTAACAGAGCACAGAGAACAGGGAGAAATCCTCGTACCGGAGAGAAAATAACCATTAAATCATCTAAGTTGCCAAAGTTTAAATGCGGTAGGATTTTTAAGGAAATAGTTAATAAGTAACAAAAGAAAGGGCGAGTAGCTCAGGGGAAGAGCGCCTGCCTTACAAGCAGGAAGTCGCAGGTTCAAATCCTGCCTTGCCCACTGCAAACGGGGCTGTAGTTCAGCTGGTTAGAACGCCGGCCTGTCACGCCGGAGGTCGCGGGTTCAAGTCCCGTCGGCCCCGCCATTAACGGGATTTCTTCTTTGCAAACTGGAGTAGTTTTTTATCCTCTATACCTCTTTTATGAGTAACTACCTTTTCTATTGAAGTACATGTCACTCTGGATCTGTTCAATCCTGCCATACATCCGTACTTTCCTTTCAAAAGACTCTCTGTCGCCTTTACAGCAAAACGGAAAGCTAACAATCTATCAAATACCGTAGGAGAACCACCACGCTGTATATGCCCCAACACTGTCATCCTTGTATCAAATCCTGCATCTCTTAATTTACCCAGCATTTCTCCCGTGGCTCTTGTTCCTTCCGACACTATTATAATACTATAGGTTTTACCACTTTTGTGCTCTTTTCCTAACCGTTCTATTATGGAATCTACATCAAACTTTACCTCGGGAATAAGTACCGCATCTGCCCCTGAGGCAAGAGCAGTTGTTGCCGCTAAATAACCGCACTTTCTTCCCATAGTTTCCACCACGAATGCTCTGCCGTGAGAAGAGGCGGTATATCGTATAATATCCAGAGCCTGGATAATTACATTTAAAGCCGTATCCACCCCTAATGCTATATCTGTCCCATATATATCGTTGTCAATAGAAGCTGGTATGCCAACTACAGGAACACCTGCCTTATATAACTTTTCCGCTCCTCTCATTGAACCATTGCCACCAATTACAACCAATCCTTCTATGCCGTTTTTAGCTATTACATTTAAAGCCTTTTTAAAAACATGTTCTTCTTTAAATTGAGGATAGCGAGATGTCATTAAAAATGTCCCCCCTTTTTGAACCGCATCCTCAATAACCTCAAAATCTATCTTTTTACAATTGCCATTGACCAAACCTTTATAGCCCTCAAGAATAGATACCACCTCTACATTGTTCATAAAAGCTTCTACTGCAACACCTTTTATTGCTGCATTCATCCCCGAACAATCCCCTCCACTGGTCAAAACAGCTATTCTTTTCATCTTTCTCCTCACAAATTTAAATGTGGTTCAGCATCTATGCTATTATAATCAAAAGTAGCCCGATCCTTATTTTTATATGCAACCATAGCGATCATAGCTCCATTGTCCATACATAGATTGGGAGAAGGGAAGTAAATTTCAATATTCTTTCTATCACACATGTCATAAAGTACTTCCCTTAAGCGAGAGTTACAGGCAACGCCACCGCCTATTACCATTCTTCTTGCCCCTGTTATATCTGCCGCTTTAAAAAGCCTCTTTACTATTACATCAACCACGGATTCCTGAAAAGAAGCAGCAATGTTTGCCGCATCGGTTTTTGACAATTTACCCAAGTTTTCAACACACTTTTTGACAGCCGTTTTTACGCCACTGAAACTGAAATTCAATGTTTCTTTTTTCTCCAAAGCCCTGGGAATATTAAAGAATGTAGCACTTCCTGTTTTTGACAAGCTGTCAATAACTGGTCCACCTGGAAAGGAAAAGCCCAACAAACGCGAAACTTTATCAAATGCCTCTCCTGCCGCATCATCCAATGTTTTTCCCAAAAGGTTATAATTTTTCTCACCTGAAACCAAATAAAGATGTGTATGACCTCCGGAGACAACCAATACCAAAAATGGATATTCAACATTGTGCTCCAAAAATATGGCGTTGATATGCCCCTCTATATGGTTTACCGACACTATAGGAATGTCTCTTTCATAACAAAACGCTTTAGCAAAACAAACACCAACCAACAAAGAGGGCATAAGCCCCGGACCTACAGTAACCCCTACCATATCTATTTGAGAAACACCTGCCTCCGCCATCGCTTTCTCTACACAAAGAGAAATTGCCTCGGTATGCATACGAGCAGCCATTTCTGGGACTACTCCTCCAAATCGTGCATGCACTTCATTCTGGTCAATAATCACATTAGATTTCAATATTGTATCTTCCAACACAGCACAGGAGGTATCATCACAGGAAGTATCTATACCTAAAATGTACATAAATTCCTCTTTATATCCACAATCCGAATATTACTTTCATTCAAAACGCCAATGGACTCTCTCAACGCCTCATATGTTATTTTATTACAATGAGCAATGGCTATTATCCGACCCTTCTCTCTAGCAGTATATAACGCATTGTTCAATTGTTTTTTAATACAGGAAACGTCTTTTACATTATCTAAGAATACATCCCTCCTGGCAAAAGGAATGCCTTCGTCCTCTGCCTCTAAATAACCAATACTATAAGGTGTAGTCATACTGTCCACAAAGAATAGGGATTTTTGTTTTAAAAATCGCATCATTACATCCATCTTGTCCGCAGACTGACTAAACTGAGAACCTTCATGAACATTCAATCCCTCGGCAAAAGGTACATTTTTATATGCCTTCTCCAATCTTTTGGTAATTTCTTCCTCTGATGCATCAACAAACAATGCCCCCGGGCCTAAGCCGTGAAACGGATGATGAATGGGTTCACAAGGCATATGCAACATCACTGTATAACCCATCTCATGAAGCTTGTTCGCAATTTTCCCCGTATGAGGAGCATAAGGAAGACAAGAAAAGGCAAGAGGAATGTTAAGTCGAGCAAACATCAACGCCAACCTTTCGTCGTATCCCACATCATCAATAATAATAGAAATTTTCCCCTTAAAGACTTTTTTCTCTACATTCGTTAATGCAATTTTCTTAGGTTCCAGTTTCTTGATCGTAGCTTTTTCTTTAGGTAACTTTGATAATTTAACCGTTGCCACTGGCAGTGATACCTGTTTTTTTCTGTGAACATAATTCCCCACAAAGTATACTACGGTACCTACGCAATAAAGATAAATAATAATTTGAAGGGCTCTTTTCATTTCCTACTTGTGCTTTATAATTTCAATAGCCTTTAAGAGACCAATAGCTCTGGAAAGCTGATAATCCTCTACTTTTTTGGTTTTAGTTTCTGCCTTTCTTAAAGCTTCAAGATGGTGGGGTAGATTTTCTTCCCTTAATACTTTGTTTTCCTTTATCTCTAATTTGCCCTGCGGCACATATATATCAGGAGTAATACCTAAAGCCTGAATGCATCTTCCAGATGGCGTATAATATTCTGCCGTAGTAAGGCTAAGCGCAGAACCATCTCCCATTGGGAATATCGTCTGCACACTTCCCTTACCAAAACTCTTTGTTCCCATAATAATAGCTCTCTTGTGATCCTGAAGGCAACCGGCAAAAATCTCCGATGCACTGGCTGAACCACCATTTATCAAAATCACAATCGGATAAGTAGGCTCATCTCCACTATTCTTAGCATAATACATCTTGTCTTGCGTTTTCACCCTCCCTTTAGTGGAAACAATCAAGCCATCTTTTATAAACAGGTCTGCGTTTCCAATCGCCTCCTTTAGAAGTCCCCCTGGATCGTTTCTCAAATCAATAACTAACCCATTTATCTTTCCAGAAAATTTTTTCAAAACCTTTTTCGTTTCCTTTGCTGTTCCATCCTGAAACTGTAATATATGAATATAACCAATTTTAGGAGAAATCATCTCATACTTTACACTCTTTATATGAATTATATCCCTCACAATGACAATATCTATGGGCTTCTTAATCCCTTCCCTGGACACCGTTATTTTAACCTTTGTCTGGGGTTTTCCTCTTAAAATCTTTACCACTTCCTTCAATGACATACCCAGGGTACTCTTGCCATCTATACGCATAATTATATCGCCTGCTTTCACCCCCGCTCTATAAGCAGGCGTATCTTCTATGGGAGAAATTACTGTGAGCAATTTATCCTTAATTGTTATCTCTATTCCTACACCACCAAATTTTCCCTTCGTTAAAACCTCTAATTCTTTAAATTCGTCCTCATTCATATAGGAAGAGTGAGGATCTAAAGAACTCACCATTCCTTTGATAGCTGAGCCTATAAGTTCTTTATCGTTCACATCTTTAACATACTGTTTCTCTACAGTCGCAAGCACATCAGAAAAAGTTTTCAGCTTGGCATATTTCCCTTTATTTTCTACACGAGCTGAAATAGAAACAACACTCAAAGCAAATAATACAACAATAAAAACAAAGATTAAAAAACCAGTGTTTTTTCTTTTCATCTTTTTCTCCTTATATTTTTACAATTCAACCAATTCAAAGGATTCAATGCTAATATTCGTTTTCTTAACTCAAAATGCAAACATTCTGTCACTTTCCCCAACTGTCTGCCTGCAACTACAGTATCATGTTCTCTTACATCTACGGTATCCATCCCCGCATAGATAGTATAATATTTATTCAAATGATTCAATATAATTGTTCCACCATACCCTGGTACATCGCCCACATAGTCCACACATCCCGAATAAACTGCATAAACACTCTCTTTTTTATCTACACTAATATCTATCCCGTTATTCTTAGTGTAAATCCCTATTACTTTATCATATTTCTTTCCGAATTCGCCAATTATTGTACCTCTTCTCACTGGAAATATCAATTTCCTCTTAAGTAAATAAAAGGGTTTTCTTGCTGCTTCTTTTTTATATGTATACTTCTTCTTCAATTTCTCTTTAACAATTTTTACCAACAATGCCTCTAAATATCTTCTTCTCTTTTTCAATTTGTAAACTTGAGATACATACATCCTTTTGCTATGTTTAAGTGATGCTAATAGATAACCTTTTTTCTTTTTCTCTTGAATCAACGCTTTTTCCTGCCCATTTATATGAGATATTGCTTTTTTCTTCCTAAAAACAAGTATTCTTAACCAGTTCTCATCTTTTTGCAGTCTTTCCAGTTTACCTGTATATTTCAAGATGCTTTCTTTAAAAACATCGGCAGTTTTCCCTAACATACACATTGTCCAGGAGGGAGATATATCTCTGCAAGAAGGAACATACTGCTCTTTCCTGAAAGATGTGACGAGAAAAGTCTTAAAATGAGCGTTTAAAAGCTCCCGGTTGTCTCCTATCTCTCTTTTTAAATATCCTATATTACCTTGTAACAGCGCAATGTGCTTTTCAATTTTTCTTACTTCTGTTTTCCCCTGCCTGATCTTTCCGTGAAGTTTTCCTATTCGCTTGTCAATAGATATAATTTCTTTCTTTGTCTTAAAATATTTCTCTCTAATTATACTAAGTTTCTTTGTTTTCTTCTTTATTTTCCCCTTCACTTCTTTTAATTCTGTATGAATATGCGTGGTTTTATCTGCACAAAACACATTTGTAGAAAAGAAAAATAGCAAGAGAATCAGAAAACTAAAGCTTTTCATTCCTTACAGCGAAAAGCGTACATAAAAACAAAACGAATACATTAAACAAAACTGCTATCAAAGAAAATCCACAGGCGGATAGAAAATCAGAGTTGCCCAAAAACGCTAAATTCTGTATAAAGTCCCTTATAAAAACAACAACCCCAAGGGATATAATTGTAGCCAGGATTATCCCTGCAAAGCTTACAAGAAACAATCCACTCATTAAAAGTAGTTTTACTTTCTCTAAACTACATCCTAAAAGTTTTAATGTTAATACATCTTCTCTTAAATCGAGATAAAACAGCCTGCCCGTTAATAAAAAAATGGCGATTTCTATTATAATAAAACCACATAAAAACAGAAGAGAAAAGGATAGAAAATGCTTGTAAGAATGCTCGTAGGACATAATAAGTCGCGACGGGAGGAGAACATCCTCCACACTTGAATATTGAAGCAGCTCATTCTTTATACTGTTCATCTCTTTTTCTTTTAAGAAACGAGGTTTTACAAAAATATCTGCAGAGTACGGGAGGGGATTGGAAAAATGCCTGGGTAATTTCACTCCCATATTCTTTTCCACCATATTCAAAGCCTGTTTTGAAGAAATGAGATGTAATGATTTTATCCATTCTTTACTTTTTACACGCATACAAACATCATCTACCTTCTTAGATGGGGTATTTTCATGAAACACGATATACATATGAGCACGAGATTTAACTACATTAAACCGACAATTGATAAGCAAAAAAACCAAAACAAGCAAAACAAGCACCAAGGTAAGGAGAAAGGATGTAAAAAAACATGTTCCGCTTAGTGTTTTATTTTTACCGAGGATCTTGATTATATATCCCATATAATTTACCACCATTCAACACAAAGCTCTTTCCTTCCAATGAAGAAAGCTCTTTGCTAGAAAATAGAAGAATGCCCTTATCCTTACAAAAGTCCCCTTTTATTATATCTATCACCTTTTCAACAGAAGAAGGGGAAAGACACCTAAATGGCTCATCAGCTAAAATAATGGGGGCATCAAGAGAAAAGATCATAGCCAAAGAAAGCCTTGCTTTTTCTCCGGGAGAAAGAAATATAACCTTTTTTTTAAAGACATCTCTCAAATCTAATTGAGACAAAAACCGCTCTATCAAAGGCATAAATGCCGTCTTTTTTCTACCCCTCATCTTATTGATAAATAGAAGATTATCTAAGACATTCATATACTCAAACAAGCGAAAATTCTCAAAAAAAACGCTCATATATTGTCTCAGCAATAAGATATGCTCATACTTTTTCAACTCGGATGTATCCGCCCCCATTATGTTCACCCTACCTCTTTCAGGGTAAATACTACATAAAATAATCTTAAGTAATGTGCTTTTTCCAGAACCTTCATCTCCTATAATCTTTATTACATCGCCTTTTTTTAAGTATAAATTTACACCTTGCAGGACCCAGTTGACCCTATCGTATGTTTTATATATGTCTTTCAAAAGAACTAATTCTTCTTCAACCATTCTCTCACTGTATTGCTAATACCGACTGCATTAAACCCAAATTTACACAGAAGGTCATCACAACTACCCGATTCACCAAAAACATCGGGCATTCCTATACGCTTTAGTTTAACAGGATAATGTTCGCTCAAAAATTCTGCCACCGCACTACCCAAACCCCCAAAGATTGTATGTTCCTCTATGGTTACCATTTTTTTCGTTGATTTAGCAAAATCATAAAGCATCTCTTCATCAATAGGTTTCACCGTAGCCATATCTATTACAGATGCATCTATTCCCTCTTCCTCCAGCAATTTGGCCGCTTCCAATGCATACCATACCAGAAATCCACAAGCAACCAATGTTACATCCCGTCCTGTCTTAAGCACCTTCCCTCTACCAAAAACAAAATCGCCTTTCGTAAAAACAGGAGATTTAGCCCGAGATGTTCTAATATAAACCGGTCCATCATTTTTAATGGTAGATAAAACAGCAGTGTAGGTCTCATTATAATCCGCCGGAACAACAAGCTTCATATTGGGAAGAGTTCTCATTAAAGAAATATCCAATACTGCCTGATGACTACCTCCATCCTCACCCAGATTTATCCCTCCATGAGAACCGCACAAAACCACAGGCAATCTTTGGTATGTAATAGATTGCCTCACTGATTCAAATGCCCTTCCCGTAACAAATACGGCAAAAGAGGAAGCATAGGGTCTCTTGCCACATAAAGCCAATCCCGCTGATGTATCTACCATATTTGCCTCTGCAATACCCATATCAAAAAATCTCTCCGGAAAAGCTTCTTTAAACTTAGCGCTCTTTGTTGAACCTGCTAAATCTGCATCCAACGCCACTACATCTTTATCTTTTCTCCCCAATTCAAGCAATGCATCTCCATAAGCATCCCTAGTCGCCTTCATCTATTTCCTCCAATGCCTTTTTCAATTCTTCATCTGTTGGAGCTACACCATGATACTCCACTTTATCTTCCATAAATGAAACCCCTTTACCTTTTATAGTATGGGCAATAATTACAGTGGGTGATCCCTTATTGTTTTTCGCCTCTTCAAATGCACTTATCAATTCAGAAAATTTGTGCCCATCAACAGATTTTGTATAAAGGCCAAAGGCCTTAAATTTCTCCTCCAGAGGATAGATGTTCATCACATCCCTGCATCTTCCATCTATCTGTAAAGTATTGTTATCTATAACTACACATAGATTATCCAATTTATAATGGGAAGCGGACATAAAAGCCTCCCAAACCAGCCCTTCATCCATCTCTCCGTCACCCATCAAACAATAAACACGAAATGGATTTTTGTCCAATTTCCCGGCTAAAGCCATTCCACAAGCCTGGGGTAAACCATGAGCCAACGAACCGGTAGAAGCTTCTACCCCCGGCAAATATTTAGAATCTGGATGTCCTTGTAAGGGACTACCCAATTTTCTCAATGTCCACAACATATCACGGGCGAAAACACCGGCCTTACTCAATACAGCGTACAAAGCAGGCGCAGCATGTCCTTTAGATAAAACAAACCTATCCCTGTTTTCATCAGATGGTTTTTTCGCGTCATAACTCATAACCTTGAAATAAAGACTAACCAATATCTCCACACAAGACAATGAACCTCCCACATGCCCCGATCCTGCTATATTGAGCATCAAAAGAATGTCCTTTCTGATCTCCTTAGCTATCTTTTCCAAGTCTTCCATCTTTTCTCCTATAAATAAATTCTAACATATTTTGAATGGTAAAATCTTGTGGATAAACTACTTTTCCCCAATCCTTTAAAACCTTTGCCGTCACCGGCCCTATCGCTACAAACAAGCCTACATTTTTACTCCAATCTTTCCACATATCACCAAACAACTCAATTGTATGCTGAACCGTAGAAGGACTGGTAAACATAGCATAATCGATATAACTTACATTCTTTGCCCTCTTAACAAAAGCATAGCATAAAGGGGGAATAATGTTTCTATACAGAGAAAGTACCTTTATTTCCGCCCCCCTCTTCTTCAATTCCCGTTCTAAAACACCTCTCGTTTTCTCTGCCTGGGCAAGAAGTACCCTTCTGCCCCTTATATCCGACTCGGCTAAAGCCTCAACCAATTTTTCGCCTTTAAAGGTTTTAGGAACAACGGCCGCTCGTACTCCAAAATTATTTAAGACTTCCTCTGTTTTTTTGCCCACACAAGCAATTTTTATAGCATCCAATTTTTTTATATCATCATTTAAAAATCTGAAAAAATAATTCACTCCCACTTTACTGGTAAAGATAATCCAGTCTACATCAGGAATTTTAACCTCTTTAACAAGAGGTTTAAACGATATAGAGGGAAAGGGGTAAACGCAATTTCCATCATGCTCCAGCTCAACCGTAACATTTATCAAATCATATTTTGACATAGAGAGAAAGACATGCTTCTTATCCAATGTATTTTCTTCTTTGTTTGTTTTGCTGTTCATAAGGATCAATCCTTCTTTCTTTTCCGCCTCAGAGGCATCCTTAAAAAACACAACCTCTGTCTCCTCCCTGCAAAAGAGAAGCATGTTAGGCGAAAGGCCATCCTGAATGAAAATGCGTTTTGCAATTTCTAAAGACTTCCTTAGTTTTTCTGGAACAAGATATAAAGGCAAAGAATTTAGCACAAAAACTTCTCTATCCATCTTTTATCAATTTATTCATCTTCTTTGCACACCTTTCCGGAAGCTCCTTCATACAAGAACTTTCTTCTACAAAGTTAAACATCTTCCATTCTTTGTCTTCTTTTACAGCATACATCACAGATAAAGTCGCCCCGTCTCCTTTTGATGCAACATAAGCACCTATAGGATCATTGCATCCTGCTCCCATTAGGCGTATAAACTCTCTTTCCGCACTGATACATTCAAATGTCTCCTTATCGTTTATAGAATACACAATACCCTTTACATTCGAGGTATCCATTGTTTCTATTCCTATTATCCCTTGTCCGCAAGCGGGGACAATAGGCAATGTCTCCATGTTTATATTCAAGTTAAGCCTCTTCATGGCTGCTTTTGCCAAAACAAGTGCTTCATATTCACCTTTAAATAGTTTTTTTATTCTCGTATCCACATTTCCTCTCAAGGCCTTAAAACAAAGATCTTTTCTTAAGGCTTTCAACTGAACTATCCTTCTTAGAGAAGATGTACCAATCACTGCTCCTCTTTTTAAATCTTTAAAATATCCATCTCTACACAAAATAACATCGGATGGCTCTCCTCTTTTTAAAGTAGCGGCAATAGTAAGATGAGGGAAAAGAATCGCAGGAACATCCTTCATACTATGCACAGCTATATCAATCTCCCCATTTAAAAGTTTTTCTTCCAATATTTTCACAAACAAACCTTTCCCTCCATACAAGGATAAAGACTTATCTAAAAACCTGTCTCCTTCTGTCTTTATAACCTTTATTTGTACTGAAAGATTTGGAAAGTTACCAAGAATTGCTTTTTTTACTGCATTTGCTTGCCAAAGAGCTAATTTGCTACCCCTTGTTCCCAAAGTAATTGTCATTTTTTAGCATCGGCAGTTTCAGCAAAGAAACAGTGCGGACTGGCACTGGTGATTTCTAAAGCAAAAATCTTTTTTATTGCCTCTATGTAAAGATCACCTTCAGGATGATTGAGAAAATCTTTTATGTTCTGCGTGGGCTCATGTAAAAGCTTATTGAGCACAGACTTAGTCATAGCCCCTATCAACATCTTATCCTTGTCTTCTATTCTATTTCCTAATTTTTTATACAACTTTTCCAATTCCTGATTTTTCAAAACATCGATCTTTTCCCTCAATTTTGCCACTACCAATTCAAAGTCTAATGACTCTGTATAGCTAATATAACTCTCTACTTCTTGCTCGATAAGTTTTTCTGCTTTCTGGGCATCAGCTTCTCTAAATTTAATTGCCTCATTCACTATATCCTTCAGCTCATCTATGTTATATACAAAAACCCCAGGAATATCGGCTACACCATCTTCAACATCTCTCGGCACAGCTATATCCATGATAAGCAGATTTTTTACCTTCTTTTCCACATCTTTTCTAAATATAACGGGTAGTGGAGAAGCAGTAGATGTTATTACCATATCCACATCATTTATAAATCTTCCTATTTCATTCAGTGAAATAGCTCTTGCTCCACAGCTAAAAGCTAATTCTCCTGCTTTTTTTGGTGTCCTATCAACAATGTATGCCACATTCGCCTGCCCCGCAAGAAGATATTTTAAGGATAGCTGAGCCATTTCTCCCACGCCAACTATCATCGCTTTCTTTCCCTCAATACTACCACCAAAAAATTCCCTAATCTTAATTACCGCCGCATAACTTATAGAAACAGGTTTTTCGCCTAACCGGGTTTCCCTTCTCACCCTTCTAGCCACACCAAAAGCCCTTCTCATCAGTCTGTTTAAGGAAACCCCAGATGTAGAAAACTCCACCGAACACCTATATGCTTCCTTCATCTGCCCTAAAATCTGCGGTTCTCCTACAATCAATGAATCTAAACTAGACGTCACTCTAAACACATGCCTTATCGCTTCTTCATCCAATCTTGTGTAAATAAAGGGTGTTATGTTCTCTTTCGCTATACCCTTAAAATCCTGTATAAAATCCAGAGTATTACTTATACAAAAACAGGGGTCCTTAGTTGCTCCAATTATTTCTACTCTATTACAGGTAGAGAGAATCATTACCTCATCAATACTCTTTTGAGCATACAATTTCCTCAACGGTATATCTATATTCTCGGCATCAAAAGAGAGCTGTTCTCTTAATGAGAAAGGGGATGTCTTATGATTCAGCCCTACAACAAATATTACACGTTTCATACTAATGTTCTCTATTTACCGAATAATCTATCAACGCCTCCAGAACTTCTCTGAATGGTGAAATTTCCATAAAACTTATCGCTTTCTTTGCCCGCTCAGCATAATCTTCTGCTTTTTTTAAACTATACACAATACCACTCCTCTCCTCTACTAATCGCTTTATCTTTAACAGGTTTTCTTTTTTCGCGTCAGATTTTTCCAATTTTCTCACTGCATCCATCAGATCTCCATCATCATTATGTAAGCTGTGTATTAAAGGTAAAGTTGCCTTACCTTCTCTTATATCCTTCATCGTCTCTTTTCCCATCTTTTCCTCGGTTCCCATATAATCTAATACATCATCATAGATCTGAAATGCAATACCTAAATTTTTCCCCATCTCAGAGAATAAATCTATTCTCTCCTTGTCACAACCGGAGAATATTGCTCCTACAACGCTACTTGCTTCAATTAAAATACCTGTCTTCATATATATTATCTCTAAATACTCTTTCTCCGTCAGTTCCGTTTTTCCCGTATTTTCTATCTCTTTTGTTTCTCCCTCAGAAAGAGTATAAGCTGCCTCTGATATTTTTTTGGCAATTTTCTTGTCATAGTCTAAAACCACATTATAAGCCAAAGAATACATATAGTCACCGGCGAGAATAGATGCTTCATTCCCAAACAAGCGGTTAGAAGAGATAACCCCTCTGCGCACATCAGCTTCATCTATCACATCATCGTGCAACAACGATGCAGTATGCACCAGTTCCATAATCGCTCCCAACCTGTATAATGGTGTCATATCCCCCTCATAGTTTGAACATAGAGCAGAATAAACAACCAATAATGGTCTCAACCTTTTCCCTGTTTTAATTGTCTGGTTAAAAACCTGCCGAGTAAGAGAAGATTGGGGGACAAACATCTTATACAACTGTTCATTTATCTTTTTAGTGTGCGTAGATATAATTTTTTTTAACCTATCTTTATCCATATTACTAAACCAAAGACACTCCTACTATTACATCTCCTTCTTCCAATTTCTGCAATCTAACACCTAAGGCTACGCGAGAAAGTTTCTTTACATCTTTTGTATCTATGCGTATAACCCTACCCTTATTCGTTATAATGATTAAATTTTTCCCTTTTACGTCCGGCAACACCTCCACAACATATCCGCCTTTCTCTACATTTGTGCCCTTCACCCCTCTACTACCTCTATGTGTTTTTCTTATCTTATCTATAGATATCTTTTTACCATAACCTTTTTCTGTAACTAAGATAATATTCTCATAACCTCTACAAGCAGAAATCACCTTATCCTCGCCTATTAATCTCATTCCTATGACACCCCGAGCACCTCTTCCCATCTCCCTCACATCACCTACATCAAATCTTCCTAAAAAACCTTTGTGAGTAGAGGCAAGTATATCTCCCTTGTCTATATTAAATACCTTAACTACAAAATCTCCTTTTTTTAATGAGAGTGCTATCTTTCCGCTTTTACCTCCATCTAAAAGAGATACTTTTGTCTTTTTTATAATTCCTTGTTCTGTAATAAATACAAAATATGGCGCTTTTTCTTTCTCTAAAGAAACAACTGCCCTGATTTGTTCGCCCTCTTGTAGGTTTATTATGGTGGACATAGGCTTGCCCTTGCCATAGAAGGTTGCCTCTGGAATAAGATATGCTTTTAAGGTAAATACCCTGCCATAGTTGGTAAAAAAATATAATAAATCAAGATTGTTCGCCGAGACAACAAGATAACCCACATCATCTGCTCTTAATGCCTCTTTTCTTCCCTTTCCCCCTCGAGCTTGAGGAATAAAACTACTTGCAGGAATTCTCTTTACATAGTCTCTCCGAGTACAGGTTATAACAACCTCTTCTGGTTTTACTATATCTTCAAGACTTAAAGCCTTCTCGCTCTCTTTTATCCATGTTCTTCTATCATCTCCGTATCTCTTCTTAATATCCAAAAGCTCATTGGCTATTACTTTATACAGTTCATCTTCCCGAGAGAGAATTTTTTTATAATAAGCAATGTCTTTTAATAAAGAGGCGTGTTCCTCCTGTATTTTTTTTCTCTCCAATGAAACCAAACGAGAGAGCTTCATATCCAATATCGCTTGAACCTGCAATACAGAAAGGGCAAATTTGGCCATCAACCTTTCTTTCGCCTCAGATGTAGTCTTCGATGATTTTATAATCTTCACTACTTCCTCAATGTTGTTGCAGGCAATTTCCAAACCCTCTAAAATATGCGCTCTTTCCTCGGCTTTCTTTAAAAGAAATTTAGTCCTGCGTGTTACGCAAATCTTTCTATGTTCTACAAATATTCCAATTAAGGCCTTAAGCGTAAGAAGTTTAGGTACTCCCTTATCCAATGCCAGCATATGAATGCCGAATGTCGTTTCTAATGATGTAAATTTATAAAGTCTATTCAAGAGCACGGATGTGTTTTCTCCCTTCTTTGGCTCAATCACAATTCTTATACCTTCCTTGCTGGATTCATCTCTCAAATCTAATATTCCTTCAATTCTGTTTTCCTTTATTAGATTTGCAATGGATTGTACCAAAATGGATTTATTCACAGAAAATGGTATCTCGTAAATGACGATGCGTTTTTTCTTCCTTTCTTCCTCTATCTTTACCTTCGCTCGCACCTTTATTTTTCCATTTCCCGTACTATACGCATCTCTGATACCATCCTTGCCTACAATGATGCCGCCGGTGGGAAAATCCGGTCCTTTAACAAATTCCATTAATTCACGGTCCTGTAGTTCACCCTTTCTTTCTATGTAAAAGATTGTGGCATCTATAACCTCTCTCAAATTATGAGGAGGCATATTACATGAATAACCTACAGCAATACCTGAACTACCATTAATCAAAAGATTCGGCAAGGATGATGGAAGTATCACCGGTTCCTTTAATGTATCGTCATAGTTGGGACGAAAATCCACCGTATTCTTATCTAAATCTCTTAACATCTCTTCAGTAATATTCAATAGGCGTGCTTCTGTATAACGCATAGCTGCCGGTGGATCACCGTCTATAGAACCAAAATTCCCCTGACCATCTATCAAAGGATACCTTAAAGAGAAATTTTGAGCCATACGCACCAAAGCTTCATATACCGCAGTATCTCCATGAGGATGATATTTTCCTATCACATCACCTACAATACGAGCGCACTTTCTATGTGGCTTACTATGTGTAAAACCGAGTTCATGGCAAGCATATAAAATTCGCCTATGCACAGGTTTTAAACCATCACGAGCATCCGGGATTGCTCTGCCTACGATAACACTCATTGCATAGTCCATATAGGATTCTTGTAGGTTTTCTTTTATATCTATTAATTGTTCCATCTTAAATATCCAAATACCTTACTTTATGAGCATTTTCTTTTATAAATTCCCGACGTGGTTCCACCTTTTCCCCCATAAGAAGTGTAAACATTCCCTCCGTTTCTGCTACATCACCTATTTTCATCTGCAAGAGCTCTCTTTTTTCAGGATCCATTGTGGTTTGCCATAATTGATCAGGATTCATCTCTCCTAAACCCTTATATCTCTGAATCTCTATTCCTTCCTTCCCTTTCTTTTCTACAAAATCTAAAATCCCCTCTATTGTACTAAACTCGACCTCGTTGTCTGCGATCTTACACAAAAAAGGCGGCATTCCTGTATCTTTATAAGGGGAATATCTCCTTAATATACGAAATTCCGGAGAAGTAAAGAAATCATCTTCTATATATACTTTCTTAATACCATTTTTACCTTCATAAATAAACTCTTTCCCTATATCACTTGTTTTTATCTTTACAAACCTACACTCCCACACCCTTTCAAGATAATCGGACAGATAGCCTATAATCTTTTTTTCATCATTTAAATAAGATTCATCTATCATTGCCAAACATCTTACTATTTTGTCATCTCCAAATCTCAATTTTAATCTCTTAACCATATCCCTATATACAAACAGTTTGTCCGTAAATTTCCTTAATACTTTTCCATTTATTATGCCATCTTTGGTTATGATTTGTATATCTTTTAGTCCTTTATTAATTAAAAATGACCTCATGTCCCGCTCAGTGTGGATATAAAGCTCTTTTCTGCCTGCTTTTATTTTATATAGTGGAGGTTGGGCAATATAAATATGTCCCGCTTCAATTAATGGTCTTAAATATCTGAAAAATAAAGTGAGAATAAGTGTTTGTATGTGTGAACCATCAACATCTGCATCTGTCATAATAATTATCTTTTTATATTTGAGTTTTTGTATGTTAAGTGTTTCTCCTATCCCTACTCCTAAAGCAATAATTATATTCCTTATTTCTTCCGAAGAAAGCATTTTATCTACTCGCGCTCTCTCCACATTTAATATTTTACCTTTTAAAGGAAGGATAGCTTGATATCTCCTGTCCCGGGCTTGTTTTGCTGAACCACCAGCAGAATCCCCCTCTACCAAAAAGAGTTCTCTTCGGGCTGGATCTTTCTCCTGACAATCAGCAAGTTTACCAGGTAAGGTCCTTCCCTCTAAGTCTGTTTTTTTCCTCACTAATTCCCTTGCTTTTCTTACTGCCTCCCTAGCCCTATAGGCTTGCAATGCCCTTTCTATAATAATTTTACCTATGTCGGGAAATTCCTCGAAGTATTCTTTTAACTTATCATAGACCAGGCTCTGCACAATACCTTTTACCTCTAAATTTACCAGTTTTGTCTTTGTCTGCCCTTCAAATTGTGGATTGGCTACCTTTAAAGAAAGGATTCCCATTAATCCCTCCCTTACATCATCACCAGTCAAGGTTAGCCCCTTAAGTATTTCTGTATTAACACCAAAATTATTAATTGATCTAGTTAAAGCATTTTTAAATCCGGAAAAGTGTGTACCCCCTTCCTGGGTATTTATAGAATTTACAAAAGAGTAAATAATAGAATTATAAGATGTAGTGTATATAAGTGCCAATTCTATCTTTATGTCATTTTCTTCTACTTGAAAATAGATAGGTTTTTTAAAAAGTAGTGTTTTATTTTTACAAATAAATTCCACAAATGAAACTATACCTTCCTTATAGTAAAATTCATTCTCATCCTGCGTTCTCTCATTGATTAGTTTTATCCTAATTTTTTTATTTAAAAAAGCCAATTCTCTTAATTTACCCGATAAAAATTCGTAATTAAATTGGATATCACCGAATATTTCTTTATCCGGAAGAAATGTAATACTTGTTCCCCTCTTACTTGTATGGCCTATTTTTTTCAGGTCCGTTATAGCCTTCCCTTTACTGAATTCCTGAAGGTATACAAAATTATTTCTATATACTTTAAGAACGAGACTCTCAGAAAGTGCATTTACAACAGATATACCAACACCATGAAGTCCACCTGATATTTGATAACTCTTTTTATCGAATTTCCCGCCGGAGTGTAATGTTGTTAAAACGAGTGTGGCAGCCGGTATTTTCTCTTGAGGATGAATATCTACAGGTATACCACGACCGTTATCCGTTATTGTTATGCTATTATCAGAATGTATAGTAATTATAATTTCATTACAAAAACCCTCCATTGCCTCATCAATAGAATTATCTACTACTTCATAAACAAGATGGTGCAATCCCTCTATTCCTATCCCTCCTATATACATAGATGGCCTTTTTCTTACCGCTTCCAATCCTTTTAGAATTTTTATGTTTAATGCACCGTATTTCATTTCTTCCACCTTAAGATTAATCATTTATTGGAACCACCATGTATTTATAATAATATGGTTCATCTATAGTAGAAAATAGGATGGGAGAATTTTTATTATTAAATGTTATAGTTATGTATTCACTTTGTATTAATTTAAGGAAATCTATTACATATTTTCCGTTAATTGTAAATTGGATGGTATCGCTAATTTTTACTTCATTTAAGATGTAATCTATTATTTCGCCTTCCTCGTTATTGGAGGTAATTTTGAGTTGACCCTCTTTATTAGAAGAAATATCAATAAAACCCTTTGGATTTATTATAAGTACTGAGTTAATAGCATCCCTTAATTCTTTGGTTTTTACAATAATATCCTTTTTTATCTCTGGTATAATAGCTTTATAATCTGGAAATACAGCTTGTATTAGTCTTATTTGTATTTCATTATTATTATGGTTAAAATATATATTTTTATCACTTATACTTATTGTAGTTTTTCCATTTTCTAATAAATGTTGTAGTAGGATTGCTCCATCAATATCTATTAGAAATTGTGCTTCATTTAACTTTTCTTCATTATCTAGTTCTGTTTTTTTTGTTTCTTCTAACCTATAACCATTTGTAGCAACAGTTGTAATATCGTTCTCTGTTGATTTAAAAAATATACCATTATACTCCTGATTTATGCTGTTTTTACCTGAGGAAAAAGCAGTAAAATAGATGAGTTTTTTAATTGTTTCGCTTTTAATTGTTCCTACACTCTCTTTTTCTTCTTTTGTAGGTTTTGGGTATAGAGTTTCATCTTCTCTTTTTAATTGAGCTTTAAAATGAGAACTTAGAATATTTATTGTTTTATCTGTTATATTTAGCTTGGTGTGGTCTTCTGTAATTTGTTTTACTGTGTTGTATAGTTTTTCTGTATTTATACATAATATTAGCTGTTGAGTGTCTGTTTCTGAGACTTTTATTACCGTTTTGAATTTTGTAATGAGATTGGTTGAACTCAAAAATACTTCGTCTCCATTCACTTCCATAAGGGTGGAACTAAAAATTGAGTTTTTATCTTTAGATGCAGTTAATAATAAATTGTATAATGTTTTTTTTAGTTCTTTTGTCGATAATTCAATAAACATGTTTTCTCCTATTATTCTTACTATAGTATTTATTAAAAAGATAGTAGTTGTAGTAAGGGGGGTTATTTTTGTTTAAATATATTTTTAATTTGTTAAATATGGGATTGTTATTGTTTATAAATATGTTCATAAATGTTTATTTTTTGACATAACGGGTAAATTTTTTTCTAAATTTTCTATTTCATGTCTAAAAACTTCATCTTTTTGTATTGAATCTTCTATTTTTTTAACAGCGTGGATAATTGTTGCATGACTATTTATGTTAAATTTTGATTTAATTTCCGATAGAGAGTGGTTAGTTAGTTTTCTTATTAGATATATGGCAATTTTTCGCGGCTTAATAATTTCTTTATTTCTTTTACGGGACAACATATTATCTAATGTAATATGGTAGTTGTCGGCGATAGCTTGTTGAATATTCTCCATGCTTAATTTTTCTTTTTTATAAGCAATCTCTTCGCTAAGAACATTTTTTGCGAATTCAAGGTCTATAGGGTGCTTTATAATTGAGGAGTAGGCACCGATTTTTATAAGTACACCTTCTATTTCTCTCACATTTGTATCTATATATTTTGCTAAAAGGTTTATTACATCATCACTTATTTCTATATTATTAAATTGTGCTTTTCTTTTAATAATAGCTATTCGTGTTTCAAGCTCTGGTGGCTGGATATCCACAATAAGCCCCCAGTTAAATCGTGATTTTAATCTATCTTCTATATCAGGAATAAGAGCGGGGGGATTATCTGAGGTAATCACAATTTGTCTTTGTCCTTCGTATAGTGTATTAAATGTGTGAAAAAACTCTTCTGCTGTTCTCTCTTTGCCAGAGATAAATTGTATATCATCTATAAGAAGTAAGTCTATGTTTCTATATTTATTTCTAAACTCTAACATTGTCTTGTTTTGAATAGATGTGATGAGTTCATTGGTAAATTCTTCACTGGAAATATAAATAATATTTAAATTATCGTTTATGTTATAGGTGTGGTTATAAATGGCATGCAGAAGATGTGTTTTTCCTAAACCCACTCCGCCGTATATAAACAGTGGATTATAAGCTTCACCAGGATGTTCGGCTACAGCATAACTGGCGGCATAGGCTAATTGATTATTGGGGCCAACTACAAAATTGTCAAATGTATATTTTCTACTAATATTATCCTTCTTTTTATTTTGTTTCCTTGTATACTCACTATTTTTTATCTTTATTTTTACCTTTTTACCTTTTATTTTCTCTAATATTTTTTCCATCATATCTAAGTAGTGATTTTCTATCCATTTTTGTACAAAAAGATTAGGGACAGAAAAGACAAAGTCTTCCCCGTCAATTTTTTTCTCTGTAATTTGTGATATCCACACATCACATTCCTTCCCGTATTGCTTGTATAGTTCGTCACACAATTTATCCCACATGTTTTTAGATTATATATTTTTGGTGGGTTTTTTTCAAGCAAGTGAATTGCTGTAAAAATCGGAGTTTTTACGGCAATGATTATCCTTATTAAGAAAATAAGGAGACAATCTGTGGGGCTAACTGCCGTTCATATTAAGTATAAAAAAGGGAAGCAGATCCTGGCCCCATCATCCATTAGATAGACAATGGGGCCTCTGGTAGAAGGGTTTTATTTCTTTAGAGTATTCGTATATGCATTTACATCTGCCAACTCTTTTTCCGTCAGCTTACCTTTCAACATCTTCATCTGTGCTTCTTTGCCTATCCATTCTTTTAATTCCTGCACAGTATAAGTTTCTCCCTTAAAGAGTTTTGTTAATTTGAATGGTTTAGAACCATCTTTACCGTGACAAGCCTTACACATTCCTTTTCCATTATAGATCGCTTTACCAGCACCTACATCTTGAGCAAAACTCAAAGAGGAAGCACCAGCTACAAACAACACTGCCGCTGCTAAACAAATGAACTTTTTCATAAAAACCTCCTTGGATGTTTTTACGCTCAAATCTTTAATTTGTGTCATTTTACTTCACCTCCTTTACACTTTTTTTCTCCCACGGATCTAGAAATAAAGAGAAAATGATCATCAAGATAAATGGTAGAATTAAAAGACAAATACCTACACCCACACCTTCATGTGTTCCAAATACCTCCGTAAAATGGAATGTTCCCAACAAACTGCGAGAAAGTTCCTGTCCCCCTATAACCACATTCCATCTCATCAAAAAAACAGAACCTAAAACAAATAACGATGCAATAAGCATTAATCCTTGTCGTAGGTGCTTTTTGGACCATGGTATTATCCACTCCAAGAATATAAGAATAATAAACGGAACACCTGAGCCGATGATTGCTTGTCCCCATACATAACTACCCATTAGCTCATTTTTTATAAGATCTTTTATGGGCATTGTTGCTTCTATGTGTGCATAGAATATTTGTAATATTTCCAATCCCTCAAATGCTAAATCAACAATTATAAAGCCAAATAACAGCTGAATAAAGGAATTTAAAGTTTTGTGATTCATTGGTTCTCTTTTTATAATCACACAGCAGATCCAATAAAGTACATACATCATCGCTACACCAGACACTACTGCCGAAAGCAAGAATATGAATGGCATTAACGGAGATGCCCACCAGTGATTTGCCTTTATTGAACCAAAGATAAACCCTACATATCCGTGCAAGAAACAGGCTGAAGGAATGCCAATAATGGCTAATATATGAGCGACCTTGTGAACAGTTTTCAGTGCCTTCTCAGAAACATCATGTGAACCCAATAACAATATCCGTAGGATAAATCTACGGAAAGATGGTTTTTTACTTTCTGCGCCTTCTACAATTTTTTCTCTAAAGTTGAACCATATTTCCAGAAGCAATATAAATAAATACCATAGATATACGAAACCAAACCCAGCCATGGCAGAAGTAAGATGCGGAGTCATAAATATTTCAAATCCTCTTAAGTGATGTGTTAAGTGAAATTCAAGGGGCATTGCACAAACAAGAAGAAAACCCAACGAACAGATTAAAGCAAGTCTTGATACAGGCTTAAAGTTTTCATCATGAAATACTTCATAGAATGCAGAAACAACGAATGCTCCCGCCACCAATCCTGTTATATAGGGGTATATAACCAGCATGAAGCTCCACTGAAACCAACCCTCATTGGGATAAATAAACCCTTTTATAAGACTCAAATCTACTGGCATTATCTCACCTCCGAATTAATCCCGTTATATTCAACCCTCGCTTCACAACCCATATCGGGTTTCAACTCACTGACTCTATATTTCTCAACAAATTTACTTATGTCGCTGTTTTTATCTTTCAGGTCACCAAATATTCTCGCTTCTACCGGACAGGCTTCCACGCAAGCTGGGTTCAATCCTTTTGTAATACGGTGGTAACACCAGGTGCACTTATCCGCACATCCTACTTCATCGTTCATATATCTTGCACCAAAAGGACAGGCCTCTATGCAATATCTACAACCAATGCAGTAATCGTTGTCTACCAAAACCACACCATCCTTGGTCTGATATGTCGCTCCTACTGGACATACCTGGACACAAGCAGGAACTGCACACTGATTGCATAGTTTAGGCACAAAAAAGGCTTTTGAAACCTCTTTTTCTTTGTATTTATCAGGAAAGCTGTCATATCCTCCATTCGGTGAATCAACCTTTGGTTTTTCTTCACCTTTAAGGTACACATACCTTTCCACCCAGCACCGAAAATGATATGGATCTTTTGGAACATCATTTTCCTCTTTGCACGCTCTCACACAAGACCCGCATCCTATACACTTAGTAGAATCTATACCAAAGCCCCAATAATGCTTAGACCAATCGTATCCTTTTAACCAATCTTTTTCTTCCTGTGCAGATGCAGAAGGTTTCAATACAGTGAGATAAACACCAGCGGCTAAGGTAATTGTTCCTGTTGCTTTTATAAAATCTCTTCTTTTCATTTCCACCTCCTATTTATAAAATGCAGGTTTGTGAGTATTTGTATGACAGGTTGTACATGCCATGCCGGGAAAATGAGCCTCTGGTCCTTTCAATGTTATCTGTGGCATACTCTTTGGCTTTGAAGGTAACATTTCATGACAATACATACACTGTTTGGTTACATCTGGTATCTTGCAACCATGAGAAAGAACAACTCCTTCCTTAGGATGGGCTACCCCAAGACCATGACAGGCTTCACATTGCAAATCCCTATGAGCACTTGACGGTTCCTTGGAACACAAATCATTGTATTCCTGCTCGTGACAGGTTTTACAGGCCTCCTTTCCTACAAGTTTTGTTGGAATGTTCAGCTGTTTGGATATATTAGCTGCTCTATAATGACCAAACACACCCATACTTTTCGGTTTGGTGAGACTTTTCAGAGCGACATAAGCTACAACAATAATAAGCACAATCAAAAAGACTCTTGCTGTCCAACTCATTCCCAACCTCCTTTTTACAAAATTATTCACATTATAAATGAAATATCAAAAGTTGTAAATAAAAATTAAACCCATTTTTTTAGCTTTTCTTTTGCTTTTTCCACCTCCTCTTCATTTATTGAACTTATTTTCACAAAAACATTACCATCCCTGCCATAAGAACCTATCTTTACATTATATCTTTTTAGAGTTTCTTTAATAGCAAATATAATTTGCGATTCTTTTTTTTCTGTCTTCAACCACTCTGTATATATCTTTTCCCCCTGAAAACATCCTTTTATCTTTTCAAACATAGCTTTCATCTCTTTAGGCACGCCAGGCAAAACAAATATTCTATCTTCAACGATAAAGCCAGGAGCTACACCCACATCGTTTTCTATGAGACTGCACCCCTCGGGTAAATCTGCCATTTTTAGCACATTTTCTATTCTTGCCTTTTCTTTTATGCCCTTTTCTCTTATTTTTTCTTTTATTGTTTGTTCGGCGATTTTGTCTCTTACAATCTTTTTATTCAAGGCCTGTGCTACAGCTTCTCTGGTCTTATCATCAGGAGTAGGACCCAATCCACCGGTTATAATAATCTTATCTCGGTAATTTTGAATTTCATCGGCAATAGCGAAAACATCATCGGGCAAGGTAATAATCTTTTCCGGAATACTGCCTAAATCTGTCAATCTCTTTGCCAGATAGGTAGCATTCGTGTTTTCTATATCTCCGGCCAAAAGCTCATCGCCGATACAGAGAATCACCATCTCTCCTGCCTTTCAGAAATATGTTCTTATTCTCCTCTATAGATTTTGTAAAAACCTTTCCAATCGAAGATAACCATATATTTTCCTCAAAAGGCAATAGAGGAGAAACAAAACCTGTCATATATGTATTTAAAAAACGCATATCTTTGATGCTTTTGCAATCAACAATTACAAATCCTCTTTTCTGCAAATCCCGCTCTATATTTTCTGGATAGCTGGAATCTGCTGGTTTTATTTTCATACTTGACGATATACCAATGCCCTCTTTTTTTAAATATTTTAAGTATCTTAAGGCTTCTAACATCTCAAAGGAAAGAAGAATGTCGCCTTCTCCCATGGGTACTGTTGGTGAATATACCTTATGTGAAAATCTCACGAAGGTGATTACACTGCCTCCTCTCTGTGCCATACCGTGAACTTCAGATTTTTTTACATCAAAATTAGATAACATTGCGCAAATAGAGATAAGTTCGCCTGTTTTTAGGATTCCCTGTCCTCCCACACCACAGATTACGATATTCATTCTATCGCTCCAAATGGACAGACTTGTTTGCATAAGTTACATCCATTACAGAGAGAAGAAATAATATCCATTTTATCTCCCTTTTTTTGTATGGCTGGACACCCCAACGAAAGACATACATTACACCCCGTGCATTTCTCAGCATTGATATACAGTGGTTCTTTTTTTTCTACTATCAACGCACAGGGAGCACGGGCAATGATAACCGAGATATCATCTCTTTCAATTTCTTCTGAAATAGTTTCTTTTAATTCTTCTAAATCAAAAGGGTTAACAATTCTTATATGCTCTACCCCACAGGCTTCTACTATGTCCTCTATGGGAATTTTCTGGGTTTCTCTTCCCTTTGCATCTTTTCCTGTTCCCGGATGTGGTTGATGTCCTGTCATTGCAGTGGTCATATTATCCAGGATAATGATGGTATCCGTTCCCTTGTTGTAAACACTGTTTAAAACACCAGTAATACCGGAGTGATAAAAGGTAGAATCACCAATTACAGCCACCGCTTTCTTGTCATTTAATTTAGAAAAGGCATGAAGGGCATTTACTCCCGCTCCCATGCATAGAATAAAATCCATACTACGAAGCGGCGGAAGCACTGCTAAACTATAACATCCTATATCTCCCAAAACCGTAAGTTTTAATTTATGTAAAATGTAAAATACGCCTCTATGCGGACACCCAGGACAGAGAACGGGAGGCCGAGCAGGCACATCTATACTTTTGGGAATCTCTTCATTTAATATTTCTTTTTTTAATTTTTCTACACTCATCTCAAATGAGCCAGATATAGTTTGGACATTTAACCCCATTGCTTTTATCTGCTCTCCTATAAATGGATCTACCTCTTCTACAACATACACCTTATCTACGGAATGACAGAACTGTTCTATTTTTTTTCGGGGTAGAGGAAAAGACATTGTAATCTTTAAGATAGATGCATCTTCAAATGCCTCCCTGACATAATTATAAGATACACCACAGGTAATAATTCCCAATTTTTTTGACCTCATCTCTATTTTGTTGTAAGAAAAATTATCTGAAAAATCTCTTAATTTATCTAATCTTTCCATCATTCTTATCTTCATTTTCCTGGCGTAGGCAGGTATGGCTGCATACTTTTGTGAGTCTTTTTTATATAATTTTTTGAATTCTGTGCGCCTGCCTTCAATGTTCACAACACATTTAGAATGAGATAATCTAGTTGTAATCCTTAAAAGAATAGGAGTATCAAATTTTTCCGATAGATCAAATAATAATTTTGTGAGTTCGTATGCTTCCTGGCTGTCAGATGGTTCAAATAGTGGTATTTTTGCAGATAGAGCATACCAACGGTTGTCCTGCTCGTTTTGCGAGGAATGCATATTGGGATCATCTGCTGAAACTATAAGTAGACCTCCATTTACACCAGTATAAGAAAGTGTCATTAGAGGATCCGCCGCAATATTCAGACCTACATGCTTACTGGCATAAAGAGATCTGACGCCAGAAAGGGAGGCACCTATTACACACTCCAGAGCCACTTTCTCATTGACTGCCCATTCTGTTTCTATCTCAGGAAATTTTGAAAGTGTTTCTAATATCTCTGTGGATGGTGTGCCAGGATAAGATGAGGCATATCTTACCCCTGCTTCATGGCTACCGTATGCAATAGATTCGTTACCAGATAAGAAACTGCGCATCTTTGCTCATGGTAGCTTTTCTCATAGAAAAGTCAATTGTCTTTTTCTTCTAAAAATTTAATGACGCCCCTTGAGATGCCTTCAGCAATACATCTCCTGTATTTTTTTCCTGAAAGGAGTTGTGCATCTGAGGGATTTGTCACAAACAACGTTTCCACCAATATGCTGGGCATACGGGTATCCACTAAAACATAGAAAGGAGCTTGTTTTACACCGATGTTTTGAGATACACCGTGCAATTCTCTGACAATATCTTTCTGCACATAATAAGCAAGTTTTTTTGATATATTGAGCTTTGCACTTTGTATTAAAGAAAGTATTATCTTGTTTATATCACCCATCTTTTCGATGGGCACATTATTTTCGCGGGCTGCAATCTGTATTGCCCTCTTATCGGATGTCGCATTCAATATCCAGGTGGATGTACCTCTCACCTTTTTATTATTGCAAGCATTACAATGAATAGAGACAAACACATCTGCGCCTTTCTCATTGGCAATGTGCGCCCTTTTGGAAAGTGGGATAAAAACATCTGTTTTTCGGGTAAGGTATACATTTACGCCCCTCCTGGAAAGTTTCTTCTTTACTTCCTTTGCAATCTTTAAAACAATATCCTTTTCCCTTATCCCTTTAATCCCTACCGCTCCGGGATCTTTCCCCCCATGTCCAGGATCAACAACTACTGTGTATTTTTTTGTTTTTTTCGAAGAAATAACAATTATTTGCCGAAACTTCTGCTTGGCAAACTTTGTCACCCAACTTTCTGGATAATCTTTGATTAAAAGGTTCAGGGCTTTTATCCTTTCACTCTTATAATATGACAGTTTGTATCTCTTATACAAATCATTAAAGATGCATGCTCTTCTGTAGACAGATATAGGTGCATATTTGGTTTTTGAATAATTTTCATATAGATATTTGTATTCATTGGCTACCTTTAAGAGTTTTTCCTTGTTAAAATTGTATGTATAATATGTTTCTCTATAGGATGCATTTTCATAGAGCGATTCTGCCCCTCTGTAGGTGAACGAAATACACAAGATGACAAGAAAGAAAAATAATATTTTCTTCATAATATATTGAATTATATTTTATTTTTATTATCTTTCAAATGTAATGAGAATGCTGGGCATAGATTACGGAGATAAAAGAGTAGGCATTGCGGTAAGTGATTCTATGAATATAATAGCTACGGGTTTTGAGATCTGGAAAAACGAGAAGGGTTTATATAAAAAGATTGAAACGATGGTAAAGGAATATGATGTGGGGACGGTTGTTGTAGGCATGCCCATTAATATGGATGGTACCTGTGGCTTAAGAGTAGAAATCACAAGAGCATTTGTAGAGAAATTAAAAAAAATCCTGAGAGGAATAAAGATAACAACCTGGGATGAAAGACTTTCCACGAGTTTTTCTCTAAAAATTCTATCTGAAGCATCAGTTAAGGGAAGGAAGAAAAAAAAGACTGTCGATAAAATAGCAGCGGCGTTTATACTCCAGGGCTATTTAGATTCTACCAAATGAAGATAAATGTAAAGAAACTATTAATCGCAAACTTTATTTTATATGTCCTGATCTTAGCAATAATAATCTGTATCTTTATTTCCTTTAATCATTATCTGCATTCACCTGCATCTTTAAAAGAGGAGGTAAAGTATGTATCTATAGATAAAGGAGAAGAAATAAAAGATATCATAAGAAAATTGCATAAAGAAAAAATTATAAAAAAGGCAGACTGGTTTTACTATTATGTCATTTTGAGTGGTATATCTAAAAAGATAAAAGCAGGGATGCATAAGTTTTCCACACATTTAACTCCTAAAGAAGTAGGGATAGAGCTTATGTCTTCTAAAGTTCCTGCCATAAAGGTAACTATACCCGAAGGCTATACTATAGAACAGATTGCTCAAGTTTTAGACAGCTCTCATATAATAAAAAAAGAAAAGTTTTTGGAAACTTGTAATAATAAGGAATTTGTCCACAGCCTTTACATAAACGGAACATCTTTAGAAGGATTTTTATTTCCAGACACTTACCTCTTTTATTGTGGGGAGAAAGCAAAGGATATAATTAGAACAATGGTAAACAGGTTCAATGAGGTATACAGCAGGTTATCTCCATCTGAGACTGCAGACAGATATAAAATCTTGAAGATAGCCTCTATTGTAGAAAAGGAAACAGCCAGGAACGAGGAAAAGGCGATGGTTGCTGCCGTTATATATAATAGGTTAAAAAAAGGCATAAAATTGTGTATGGATTCAACAGTAATTTACGGATTATCAAACTTTGATGGAAACTTAAAAAAGGAGGACTTGACAAAATCCACACCTTATAACACTTACCTATTTTATGGACTTCCCCCCACTCCTATCTGTAATCCCGGCAAAAAGTCTCTCATTGCCGCCCTCCATCCTGCGAGTGTGGATTATCTCTACTTTGTTTCTAAAAACGATGGAACACATATATTTTCCAAAAACTTGAAAGAACATGGAATATGGGTAAACAAATATCAAAAGAAAATCTGAAATACTATATAAAAACATTTGGCTGTCAGATGAATGAGCGAGATTCAGAAAAAATGGCAGCAACCCTTGAGAATAAAGGCTATTTGTCTTCCTCTCCTCAAGATGCAGACATTCTAATGGTAAATAGCTGTGCAGTGAGAGAAAAGGCTGAACAGAAGCTATATAGTTTTATCGGTCGTCTCATTCATAAAAAGAAAAAGGGTGCGAAACTCATTGTTTGCGGCTGTGTTGTTCAATACAAGGGAAAAGAAATATTGAACAGATTTAAAGATGTAGATGCTGTTTTGAATACGCGGAGGATAGAAGATTTTGAACAGGTTTTAAAAGATGTATTGAATGGGGAAAGAATAATGTATATTCCCTCAACAATGCACAACCCTAACAAAATATTACCTCACTTAAAAGATAGGACAGGTGCCTTTGTGGACATTACCTATGGTTGTAATAATTTTTGTTCCTACTGCATTGTTCCTTATACCAGGGGGAAGGAAATCAGCAGGGAGAAAGAATACATCATAAAAGAGATAAGAATGTTAGCTCAAGGTGGGGTTAAAGAGATAACGCTGCTGGGGCAAAATGTAAATTCTTATGGAAAAGGGCTCTATAAGAATTATAACTTTGTTGATCTTTTATACGATGTTAGCAAAATTGATGATATACAGAGAATAAGATTTGTTACATCTCATCCTAAGGACTTCTCATACTCTCTCATCTCAGCAATTAAAGAAATAGATAAGCTTTGCAAACATATTCATTTGCCTGTTCAGAGTGGTTCAAATAGAATATTGGAGCTTATGAGAAGAAAATATACAAGGGAAGAATATATAGAAAAAGCATTGCTCTTTAAAGAAACAACAAAAGGAAGCATTACCACAGATATCATTATTGGATTTCCTACGGAAACGGATTATGATTTTGAACAAACGATGGATATGCTGAGAAAAATACGATTTGATTTCTCCTTTTCCTTTAAATATTCACCAAGACCTTTTACGGCCGCTGCTTCTACAAAGGAAAGAGTGCCGAAGGAAACAAAGGAAAAAAGATTAGAAAAATTTCAAAATTTACAGGAAAAAATTACATGGGAAAGCAACTTAAGGGATGTGGGGAAGATATTTAATGTTTTGGTGGAAGGAAATGCTAAAAGAGGCGATCTTCTCACAGGCAGAACAACAACAAACAAGATAGTAAATTTTTCAGGAGAGGCAAAAAAAGGAAAAATAGTTAAAGTCGTTATTCAGGAGGCAAAAAAACATAGTTTGCAGGGAAACATGGAGGACAGTTATGGTAAGTTTGAAAATCAAAGATGTGGATTTTTACGGAGATAAAGGAAGCATCGTCTTGGAAGATAATTCAAATGGGCTTTATGAATTTTCTATAGCAAAAGATAAAGCTTGCATTCTCTCCCTTGTTCTCCTGGGCGTTTATGTTCCGGAAAACAACTTCTATAAGTTGTTAGATAATCTATTTAGCAGGGTAAACTTATCGGTAAATGCCGTAATAATAGCCGATACGTGGACAGAGGATAGTCTTGCTCAAGTAGAAATTGTTGGCAAAAATTTTTGTGAACGATATTGGTTGAATTTTCCCGATGCGTTGATCATAAGTGTCCTGTATAATGCCCCTATATATAGCAAAAAGGAGTTGAAAGGAGTATATATAGAAAGAAACTGGATGCGTTTTGCCGAGGAGATGCTGCACATTTTATGAATATCAGAGAAAAATTAGAGAAGGAAGAAGAAAACTCACTTCACAAGAATGCTGCATTTTCTTGTTCTGCTAAGGGAAGAAAAAGAAAAGAAACATTGGATGATGTGAGAACAGAGTTTATGAGAGATAGAGATCGTATCATCCATTGCAAGGCTTTTCGCAGATTACAGCATAAAACACAGGTTTTTCTCTCTCCTACCAGTGATCACTACCGCACACGCCTAACACACACGCTGGAGGTTGCTCAAATTGCTAAAACTATTAGTAAAGCATTGTTTTTAAATGAAACGCTTACCGAAGCCATAGCATTAGGACATGATTTGGGACACACTCCGTTTGGTCACGCCGGCGAAGCAGCCTTAAATAAAATAAGTAAAAATGGCTTTAAACACGAAATACAAAGCCTGAGAATAGTAGACATTATAGCAAAGGAGGGCAATGGATTAAACCTCACCGAAGAGGTAAGAGATGGAATATTAAAGCATTCGAAGGGAAGAGGTAGTATAGTGACTAAAGATATGCCATACACATTAGAAGGCCAAATCGTGAGGATTTCAGACTGTATTGCCTATGTGAATCACGATATTGACGATGCCATTCGTGCAGGCATTATTGAAAAGGGTGACCTACCCAAACCGATAACAAATATTTTGGGAAACAGTCATTCAAAAAGAATTGCTACTCTGGTTAAAAGTGTAATCAAAGCAACAGCGGACAATAATTATCACCATATAGATATGGAAAATGAAGTTTTGGAGGCATTGGAAGATTTGAGGAATTTCTTATTTGAAAATGTTTACTTTAATGAAAAAGTATTAAGTGTAGCAAAAAAGGCAGAAAAGATAATACAGGAACTCTTTTATTATTTCTTAGAACACGCAGAACAGATAAAAAAACAGTTTACAAAGGATAGAGAAACAGTAGTTATAGATTATATATCAGGTATGACGGATAGGTTTGCTTTAGAGACTTATAAAGACATATTTTTGCCCAAACCGTGGGGGGAATAAATGAAAGAGATAGAAGAGGCAAAAGAGATTTTATCTAACTTTAAGGAATTTGAAATATACGGGGAAGAAGAACAGGAGACAAATTACGACTTAAAGGAAAACGAACTCAGCTTATTGAAGAAAAGAGAAAAGGGATTAGCCTTTAGAGTTATTGAAGGAGGACATAAAATAGATTTTTGCATAGCCTGTTTTCCTGACTGGCAAAATAAATTGAAGGACATAACTTATAATCTAAAAAACTGGAGCGAGTTGGTAAAAAAAGAAGATATATCTTTGCCTGAAGCAAGATTTGGCTATAGGTCTGAAGAAAAAAGGGAACTAATAGACGAAAAAGACTTACTTGATAAAGTAAGACATATAAAAGATACAGCTCAAACTATAGATAAAAGAGTAAGGGTAAAACAGGTAAGTTCTTCTATGGTGAAAAAATGTATCTCTATCTGGAGCAATAAAGGCATAGATTGTACGGATGAACATGTTCTCTATACCGCCGAGGGAATGGCTTTAGCCGTAGATAAAGATGCTCAGATAGGCTTCTGTGCAAAAGATGGAACCATATTTAATACAATAGATGCAGAAGAAATTGGTAGAAAGATGGCATCTCGGGCTATAGAAAAATTGGGTGCAAAAACATTAGAAAAAGGTACATACAACATCGTTCTTTCGTCACGAGTGATGAGACAATTTTTATCCTTCTTTTCTTCTGCCTTTGAAGGAGATTCAGTTTTAAAACACGCAACGATATTGGAGGATAGAATCGGAACCAAGATTGTTTCAGCCCTCATAAACATAATAGATGACGGGACAATGGAAAGTGGAGTGGGTACATCCCTATGTGATTGCGAAGGTATTCCTACCCAAAAAACAAAATTAGTAGAAAACGGTATTTTAAAAAATTTCCTCCATAATTCATTTACCAGCAAGGAGTTAAATTATGAAAATACGGCTAACGCCTTTCGTGAAAATTATAGACAAACCCTAAAAATCACTCCCACGAACATCTATATAGAAAATGGAGCAGAAAAAAACATACTTCTTTTAATGAACAACGGACTGTATATCACGGAGCTTTTGGGATTACATACTGCAAATCAAATAACAGGTGATTTTTCCGTAGGTATATCAGGTCAAAAAATAAAAAATGGGAGGAAATACGAACCATTTAGGGGAGCCACTATGACAGGTAATATTCTTACACTTTTAAGCAAGGTTTTTGCCATTTCTGAAAAGATAGAATTTCTTTCCGCTGTAGGAGCACCAGATATAGGCATAGAAGATGTATCTGTTGGAGGATAAATGAATCCAGAGATTATCATTCTTGATTTTGGTTCTCAATATACTCAACTTATTGCGAGAAAGATGAGAGAAAAAGGTGTTTACGCAGAAATCTATCCATTTGATGTACAGACAGAAAAACTTAAATGTGCAAAGGGGATTATTCTTTCTGGAGGGCCCATGAGCGTGTGGGAGAAGGATGCACCCATTCCCTCATTGGGTATTTTCAAATTGCCTGTTCCTATTTTGGGTATTTGTTATGGAATGCAGTTATTCGTCCATTTATTTGGAGGAAAGGTGTCAAGCAGCTCAAAAAGAGAATATGGACCCAGCAACCTATATATAGAGAAAAATGAGGAGCTATTTGAGGGAATTGAGGACAAATCCTTAGTTTGGATGAGTCATGGTGATAAAATAGACAAGCTTCCGCCTCAATTTGTTCGTATCGCTCACACCGACAATTCACCCTTTGCTGCCATCAGGGATAAAGAAAAGAAGGTATGGTTGCTGCAATTTCACCCTGAGGTCTACCACACTCAATATGGAGAAAAGATGCTCGAAAATTTTGCTTATAGAATATGTCATGTTTCCGGGGGGTGGACGATAGAGCATTTCATATCTTCAAAAATAGAAGAGACGAGAAGAAAAGTAGGCAAAAGTAATATTCTATGTGCACTCTCGGGTGGAGTAGATTCTTCTGTTTTAGTTTGTCTTTTACACAAAGCAGTTGGGGAAAATGTGATTCCTGTTTTTATAAATAACGGTTTATTGAGAAAAAATGAAGAAACAGAAGTAAGGAATGCGCTCAAAAAAATGGGAATAGATATTCATTATGTGGATGCCTCTCGTTCTTTCTTACGGAGATTGAAGAGCATTGAAGATCCAGAAAAGAAGAGAATGATTATTGGAGAAGAATTCATCAATGTCTTCTATGAAGTAGCTAAAATGTATAAGAATGTGGATTTTTTGGCACAGGGCACATTATATCCTGATGTAATTGAAAGCAGGCAGGTAAAAGGACCATCGGCAAGGATAAAAACGCATCATAATGTGGGTGGACTGCCGCAAAACTTGAAATTCAAACTTGTAGAACCACTAAAAGAATTATTTAAAGATGAAGTGAGAAAAATAGGAAAGATTTTGGGACTGCCGGAAGACTATGTTAAAAGGCAGCCCTTCCCAGGACCGGGTCTGGCAATAAGGATTATTGGAGAGGTAACAAAGGAAAAACTGGATATACTGAGAAATAGCGATGATATTATCACCAGTGAGATAAGAAAAGCTGGATTTTATGATAGATTATGGCAATCCTTTGCTATATTCTTACCTATATGTACGGTAGGAGTGATGGGTGATAAGAGAACATACGATTATACAATAGCCATAAGGGCGGTGGAGAGTAAAGACGGTATGACAGCCGATTGGGCAAAACTTCCCTATGAACTTTTGAGCAAGATATCCACTAGAATAATAAATGAGGTAGCTGGCGTGAACAGAGTGGTCTATGATATATCCAGCAAACCGCCAGCAACAATAGAATGGGAGTAAGGAGAATGAGTGGATAGGCGCATTACATTGAAAAATACATCCTATATAACTTTTTTATTAGATAAAAACGAAGAAAAACTAAAGGACATCAATAGAATATTTGGTGTTGATGCAATTTTTAGAGGGGGAGATGTAGTTATCTCTGGAAAGGCAGATAGCGTAAAGAAAGCGTCTGTCTTTTTTCAGGATATAGATAAAATGATCAATGAAGGACATTATCTCTCAAAAAAGGATTTTGAAAATGTTTTAAAGACTGTGGATGTTTCAAAAAATATCAGAGTAGAAGCTATTTTCGCCACTGAAACGCTGCACAATAAAGCAAAGAAGCTTATACCAAAAACTGTTGCTCAACGCAATTGTATAGAGGCTATCAAGAACAATACAATAACAGTATGCGTTGGGCCAGCAGGAACGGGAAAAACCTACTTAAGCGTGGCGATGGCCTTGTTTTACCTTTTAAAGAAAAAGGTAAAAAGGATTATCCTTACCAGACCGGCCGTAGAAGCAGGAGAAAAATTGGGTTTTCTGCCTGGCGATATGTATGAAAAGGTACATCCGTATATGAGACCTTTATATGATGCATTATACGATATTTTGGACATAGATAGAGTAACTAGATTATTAAATCAAGGAAGAATTGAAATTATTCCGTTAGCATATATGAGAGGAAGAACATTAAATGATGCGTTTATTATTCTCGATGAGGCACAGAATACATCGCCCACTCAGATGAAGATGTTTTTAACGAGACTGGGATTTAATTCAAAAGCAGTAATTACGGGTGATGTTACACAGATAGATTTGCCCACTACAGAAGAATCGGGACTTATAGATGTAAGGGAAACATTGGCTTTTGTTGAGGACCTGAAGATTGTTTATTTCACTAAAGATGATGTAGTAAGAAATCCCATAGTAACAAAAATTATTGAGGCCTATGAAAGAAAAGAAGCAAAATAAAGCAAAGAAAAAGATAAACAACTTTTTCAATATTATCTCAAAATATGTAACAAGCATATATGCTATGTTGGCTGTTACATTTGTGGTGACCAGCTTTCTATTCTTCCCTTCCAGAGGTCTTATCTACAATTTGCATGTAGGCGATGTTTCCCCACAAACGATTAGGGCAGAAGAAAATTTGCTTATTGAAGATAAGGTATCTACACAATTGCATATAAATGAAGCAAAAAAAAATGTTACACCCATATTTGATTTTAATCACTCCGTTTATTTGGAAGTAGTGCACAATGTAGAAAACTCATTTTCTATGGGTAGAAATGCTTTGCCAAAGCTTACTACTAAACAAAATAGAAAAAAATTTGAAACCACATTCTTTAAAACCATAGGTATAGAAACTGATCATTCCATTTTTGAAAGATTGATTAGATTAAAATTCTCTCCTGAGATAGAGAGAGCAATAATCAATGCATGTATGCAATTGAAAGATAAACCCATAGTATCTATGAAAAAAGGGGTTGGACTTACACCTAAGGTGATTACGGTAAAAGATTTGCAAACAGGTGGACAGAAACAGATGAAAAGTTCCTCTATTACAGATGTAGAAAAGGTAAAATTTGAAATCTATGAAAATATAATATCTTCAAAACAAAGCTACGCTCACCAGTTTTTGATATGGGACATCACAAAAAAGCTTATTCGTCCAAATTTGTTCTACAACAGTGCAGAGACCAAAAAAATGAAAGATGAAGCGGTAGCTAAAGTAGACAAAGCATTTATTCAGGTAAAAAAAGGACAGGTAATTGTTAGAGAAGGAAATATTATAACAGCTGCAGATTACGCAAAGCTCACTGCAATGAACATGCTAAAGTATAAGCAAAATGTCATCTTTGATTATGCCAGAATCATTCTTCTTTTAGTTGCTTTCGGTTTCTTTTCTTATTTCATTATGCAATATATGGGCAAAAAGTACTTAGAAAATGAGAACTATATAAAGTTGTTCTTAGCCACTTTTCTCTTAAATATTGTTGTAGTCAAGGTTTACGAGTATTTAGCCAGTAATATCTCATACAGCAATGCGCTATTGTCCAAGATTTCTATTTTATATGCCACCCCTTTTGCGTTTGGAGCAGTGCTTATAGCATTAACGATAAGTTTTGAGTTTTCTTTAATATTTGCCTTTCTGCTCTCTGCCTGTGTTTTTCTCCTTCCTGACAAAACAGTTAATATGCAAATTGCCCTCTATGTTTTCCTGGGAAGTGCAGGTGGTTCTCTTTGCATTTCAAAACGCAAAGAACGAGTAGGAATTATAAAAACAGGGATAAATATTTCGCTAATAAGCACTGCATTAATATTAGTTTTTTCCATGCATGAAGGTTTCTTTTCCGTTCATACATTAATTTCCTGTGTCTTCGGTATTATTTCCGGCATTACGGTTATTCTGATAGTTTCTGGTATACTGCCTATATACGAATGGCTTTTCGGTATCTCTACAAACATAAGACTGATGGAATTGGGGAATTTGAACCATCCCTTATTGAGAGAATTAGCTTTAAAAGCCCCAGGCACATATCAGCACAGTATTGCTATGAGTAGTTTGGCAGAAGCGGCAGCTCAAGCGATAGACGCTGACTCCGTTTTAGCTAAGGTTGGTGCCTACTATCATGATATAGGCAAAATGTCCAAACCCCTGTACTTCGTAGAAAATCAGATGGGTGGTGTAAATAAGCATGATAAACTTTCTCCTCCAATGAGTGCATTGATACTTATAGATCATGTAAAAGAGGGGATACTTTTGGCGAATAAATACAGATTGGGCAGAAGAATAAAAGATATTATTCAACAGCATCACGGAACAACACTTATCAAGTATTTTTATAGTAAAGCAAAAGAAAAGAAAATGGATGTAAAGGAAGAAGAATTTAGATACAAGGGACCGAAACCACAAACGAGAGAAGCAGGTATTATTATGATTGCCGATCAGGTAGAGGCAATCTCTCGCACATTAAGTGAACCCAGTATCTCACATATTAGACAATTGGTAAAAAAGACAACCACCGATATCTTTTTGGATGGACAATTAGATGAATGTGAGTTAACACTTGCAGACCTCGATAAGATTTCCAATGCATTTGTAAAGGTATTAAGCGGCATGTTTCATTATCGCATAGATTATCCGGAGACAGCGGGTGAAAACGGAAGTACAGCAAAGCAAGGGAAGAATTAGTAAAAAGTGGATAAAAAATATTATGGGTTTTTTGGGCGAGCAGTTTGCATTGAAAGATGTAGAGGTAAGTATTCTTATAACAGATGATGAAAAAATGAAAATATTGAACAAAAAGTATAGAGGTATAAATGAATCTACGGATGTTCTCTCTTTTTCACTGAGAGAAGGAGAAGATAATGTATTCTACAAATTACTGGGGGATATCGTGATCTCCTGGGACAGAGCAAAAAAGGATGCAAGAGAAATAAAAATACCATTAAAGGAAGAACTGGCCACTTTACTTATCCACGGTTTTTTGCATCTTATGGAGTATAAGGATGACAACGAAGAAAATTTTTGTAAAATGAAAAAAAAACAGGAAGAACTCCTTCTTGTGTTAAAAGAGAAGAACTATGTTTAGAGGGATAAGAGAAGACATTCGCACTGTATTTGAAAGAGACCCTGCGGCAAGAAATAGTTTTGAGATTTTTTTCTGCTATCCAGGACTACATGCATTATGGGGACATCGGATTGCCCATTTTTTCTGGAAACATAAGCTGAGATTTATTGGAAGGTTTGTTTCTCACATAAGCCGATTTTTCACGGGCATTGAAATTCATCCGGGAGCAAAAATAGGAAGAAGGTTTTTTATTGATCACGGAATGGGGATAGTCATTGGCGAGACTACAGAAATTGGTGATGATGTAACACTCTATCAGGGAGTAACATTGGGCGGAACAAGCCTAAAAAAGGTAAAGAGACATCCCACTCTAAAAAATAATGTGGTTGTGGGCGGAGGAGCAAAGGTCTTAGGTGCAATTACCATAGGGGAAAATAGTAGGGTAGGCGCAAGCAGTGTTGTAGTAGGGAATGTACCACCAAATTCCACTGTTGTAGGTATACCAGGAAGAGTAATCAAGAAAAAGGAAATGATCGAAGGCGTAGATTTAGAACACGCGAAAATTCCAGACATTGAAGGAAAGTTAATGCGCTACCTCCTGCATAGAGTGGAAAGAATAGAAAGAGAATTAAAGGCACTATCAAAAGGAGATAAAGAATCAATGGAAAAAGAAAGGCTGAAAGAAGCAGAAGAATTAAAAAAGATTGAGGAGTATATTAAAAGCTTTGATATAAAAAGTTTAAAGTAAAATGCAGATACAAATTTATATTTTAGCCATCGTTATATTGATTTTTTCTATTGTTGTGCATGAGGTTATGCACGGATATATAGCCTATAGGTTAGGAGATAACACTGCAAAATTCATGGGCAGGTTAACACTTAATCCTATTTCGCACATAGATTTACTTGGTACAATTATTATCCCCTTGCTTCTCATTGTTTCCAGATCTCCCATTCTGTTTGGATGGGCAAAACCTGTTCCTGTAAATTTCAACAATCTACATAATCCCAAGAGAGACTCCGTATATGTAGCGCTGGCAGGTCCTGCTTCAAATTTTGTGTTAGCTATTATATTTGCCATTTTTTATCATCTATTCTCTTTTTCCCCGCTACTTAGTACGGTTTTTTGGTACGGCGTTTACATAAATTTGATTTTAGGTATATTTAATCTCGTTCCTATCCCACCGTTGGATGGAGGAAGAATAGCGGTAGGTCTTCTGCCATGGAAGTATTCCTGCATGTTAGAGAGACTTGAACCGTTTGGTTTGTATATAGTTATTATCTTATTATTTTTGAGATTCTTTGATTTTACCGTTTTCCCGCTGGTGCAATATCTATCAAGGCTTCTTATAGGAGGTAGTTTTTATGGATAGAGTCTTAAGTGGAATGAGACCTACGGGGAATCTGCACTTAGGCAACCTGTATGGTGCACTGAATAATTGGATAAAACTACAAAATGAGAATTATCAAACATTCTATTTTGTGGCTGACCTTCATGCCCTAACTACAGATTTTGCTCATTCTACTCATTTAAAAGAAGAAACAATGAATATGGTCATCGATTGGTTTTCATTTGGTCTAAACCCTGAAAAAAGTACGATATTTGTACAATCAAAAATAGAGGAACATGCAGAATTATTCACCATCTTTTCAATGATAACACCTGTCTCCTGGTTGGAAAGAAACCCCTCCTACAAAGATGTCGTATCTCAAATAGGAGAGAAAGCTGCAGGCAACTTTGGCTTTTTAGGCTACCCCGTTTTGATGACTGCAGATATTACCATGTATAAGGCAAGATATGTACCGGTGGGTTTCGATCAGCTACCACATCTGGAATTGGCAAGAGAAATTGTAAGAAGATTTAATTACTTGACAAAAAAAGATGTGTTTTTAGAGCCGCAAGCACTTCTCTCCACCGCTCCCAAGATATTGGGTATAGACGGCAGAAAAATGAGTAAATCTTATGGCAATGCCATCTATCTGAGTGATAATGAGGAAGAAACAAGGAAAAAAATAAAGGTCATGTTCACAGATCCTCAGCGTTTGAGAAAAAACGATGCAGGAAGACCTGATATGTGTGGAGTATTCTACCTACATCAGATTTTTAGCGATAAACAAAAGATAAAAGAAATAGAAGGAGGATGCAAAAACGCTTCAATAGGATGTGTAGATTGTAAGAATATACTCATAAAAAACATCAATGAAAAATTGAGACCTTACAGAGAAAAAAGAGTAATATGGGAAAAGAGAAAAGGAGATATTCTTTCTATATTCGAGGAAGGAGCAAGAAAGGCACGCCAAGAATCGGAAAAAACAATGGAGGAGGTAAGAGAAGCGGTTTTCGGATGATTTCTACTTTAAAAAATTACGGTCAATATAGTTTGTATCGTAATCTTTGTTCTTAAATTGGTTATTGCTTATTAGTTTTTTGAAGAATTGAATGTTTGTCTTTATTCCCTCTACAATAAATTCATCCAGTGCCCTTTTCATACGCTCAATTGTTTCATTTCTCGTGTTACCTCTGACAATAAGTTTGGCAATAAGCGAATCATAATACGGGGTTACGGTACACCCACTGTAGATGGCTGTATCCACGCGTACACCAGGTCCACCAGGGATAAATAACTTTTCTATTTTCCCGGGAGAAGGAACAAATCTCTCGTCCTCAGCGTTTATTCTGCATTCCATACTATGAAATTTAAGACTCACATCTTCTTGACTTATATTTAATTTTTCACCAGCAGCAAGTTTAATTTGCTCTTTCATAATATCTATCCCCGTACATGTTTCTGTAACAGGATGCTCCACCTGAATACGGGTGTTCACTTCTATGAAGTAAAAGTTCCCCTGCTCGTCCAGCAAAAACTCTATTGTACCCACATTCTCATAGTTAAGAATTTTAGCTATCTTAACAGCTGTATTTAAGATTTCTTTTCTCTTTTCTTCTGAAAGAAATGGCGATGGGGATTCTTCTAAGAGTTTCTGATGTCTTCTTTGTAATGTGCAATCTCTCTCAAATAAATGTATTGCATTGCCGAATTTGTCAGCAAGGATTTGCACCTCTACATGTTTTGGATGTTCGATAAACTTTTCCATGTATATATCAGCCTTGCCAAAAGACACTCTCGCTTCTTCATGCGCTGCGAGAAAGGCATTTTCTATATTCTCTTCTTCTCTTATAACTCGCAGTCCTCTTCCGCCGCCGCCCCACACTGCCTTGAGCAAGACGGGATAACCTATCTTCTCGGCAATTTCTTTTGCCTCGCCTGCAGATTGCACAATACCATCACTACCTAAGATGGTAGGGATATTAGTCTTCTTCAGCTGTTTTTTCACTTCCAGCTTGTTAGACAAATGTTTCATTACGGGTATTGGAGGTCCAATAAATGTAACATCCAAATCTCTACAAACCCCAGCAAAAGAGGGATTTTCTGATAAAAATCCATATCCTGGATGAACAGCGTCTGCATTTGTCTGCAAAATAGCCTCTGCTATAGCCACAATATTTAAGTAGCTTTTATCCGAGCTTGAGGGACCAATACATATTTTCTCATCACTTATTTTTACAGGGATACTTTCTCTATCTTCATATGAGTAAACGACAACTGTTCTTATACCCAATTCCTTACAGGCTCTTATGACTCTCAGCGCTATCTCACCCCTATTAGCAACAAGGATTGTCTTAAACATTAGGCTTTCTTGACTAAAAACAGTGTTGTTCCATATTCCACGCGCTGAGCATCTTTTACCATTACCTTCTTGATTATACAGGGAAATTCTGCCTCAATTTCATTCATTACCTTCATTGCCTCAATAATACACAGAACATCGCCTTTTTTTACATCCTGCCCCTGTTCTACATAGGGAGGCGCTCCGGGGGACGGTGAGCAATAAAATGTACCCACCATGGGTGATTTTATCTCTATTAGTTCCTCATCTTTGCTTGGTTTTTTAATCTCCTCTTCTTTTTCAATAGCAGATTTTGATTGAACTGAGGATATTACCTGAGGCTGCTCTTTTTTCAATGAGATGTAAAAATCGTCATCTCTATACTTGAACTCTGTCATTTTACTCTTTTGCACTAAAACTATAAGCTTTTTGATTAATTTAATATCCATAACACCTCCAATTTGTTAATAAATATCACAAGATGTAATTTCTTTCAACGATTAAAATTCATAAATTTATAAGGGTTATCTATACATTTGCTCTTTTTTGGGTACCCACCACTCTATAAAATTGTACATAATGCCTGCCTTTTCTTGCTCTATTCCCTTAAACCTTTTGTGTACTACGGATATGCCACGAGGGAAATACAAAACGATATAGGGAACTTTGTCCATAATAATCTCGTTTATTCTTTCATAAATCTCTTTTCTCTTATTTATATTGAATGTTTCCCTCCCTTTTTTTAACAATTTATCCACTTCTTTATTCTTAAAATATACAAAGTTGAACTCCTTTACCTGCGAGGAATGCCACAACGCATATTCATCAGGATCTACCCCCAATTGCCATCCCAATAGCACAGCATCAAAAGAACCAGATTCCAATAATCTTAAAAAAGCTTGCCATTCTAAAATCCTGATATTTATCTTTATTCCTACACTTTTAAGAAACTGCTGAATCATTATCGCCGCATAGTTTCTGTCTGTATTCCCCTGGTTGGTCAAAATGGTAAATTCAAATCTTTTACCATCCTTATCCAGATATCCATCTCTATTGCTGTCAGAAAAGCCCGCTTCTCTCAACAGTTTCCTCGCTTTTTCGGGATCATAGTTGTAGATTTTCTTTTTTTGAAAGGCAAATGAGCGTGGAGAATATATACAATCGTAAACATCACTATATCCTAAAAGAATAGTATTCGCTATCTTCTCTCTATCTATAGCATAGCAGATAGCCTTTCTTACACGTTCGTCAGAAAAAAGCTTGACCCGCAGGTTAAGTCCAACATAGGTGAAACCAGCACTGGGCGTGACAAATACCTGAAATTTTTCTCTCATCTTCCGTTTAAATTCATAGATATACTGCATGGGATTTAGCCCCATCATATCTATGTGACCAGTATAGAGTTCCAAAAGCATTGTAGAGGCATCGGGAATGATTCTATAAATAACTTTATCTATGCGTGGTCTATCTCTAAAATACAAAGGATTGGCAACGAGTGTAATTTCCTGCCCCGCCTTCCATCTCAAGAGTTTATACGGACCTGTGCCTATGGGATGTCTATTGAATATATCTGTATTTAAATCTTTCCCTTTTAAGATATGTTCAGGAATAATGCCCATCATCCAGGAAGAAAGTGCAGGAGCAAAAGGAACTTTATATTCCACAGAGATGATATATTTGCTTATTATCTTCACATCCTTTATCAAAAGGAAATCGCCACTATAGGGCGTAGCCACTGTTCCATCGGTGAGTTTTTTATAGGTAAAGAAGACATCACGAGCTGTAAATTCCACACCATCCTGCCATAGAACATTCTTTCTCAAATAAAATGTGATTTTTTTTCCTCCATCTTCTATTTTAAAACTTTTTGCTAAATCACCTACAATATTTAAATCTTTGTCATACTTTAAAAGTCCATTGAATATCAAAGAGGATATATCACTGGATGCAGAATCTGTAGATAACATAGGAATAAGTCTCTTTGGTTCACCAATAGAACCTATAATAATGGTTGAAGAAAACGAAACAGAAGGAAAAAGCAAAAATAACAGAATTAATGCTACTCTCACGGTGCTTTTATAGGCAGCTCTGGTAACGGTTTTTGTGCTTTCTGAGGCACAGCCTTTTCTGTTTTCGTTTTTTTCATTATTGTTTTTGTTTTACTTTTGTAAAAAATAAGAGAGATGCTAACGGAATTTGCCATAAACATAAATACTAAAATCCATGTAACCTTTGTTAAGAATGGCAAAGCTCCTCTTGCGCCAAACATCGTCTCTGCCGCGCCTGCACCAAAAGAAACACCCATCTCTGCTCCCCTTCCCTTCTGTAACAAGATAAGGAAGATAATTATAAATGCCAATATGACTTGAACAACAATAGAAATATAAAGCATTACAATCCCTTTACACGAATAAATTCATTTACTATTTTAACAAAACTTTCTTTATGTAAGCTTGCTCCTCCAATAAGGAAGCCATCAATATCCTTTTCCTTTGCCAATGTTTCAGCATTTTCCACCTTTACACTACCTCCATATATAACAGGAATATCCTTTCCTGTTATGTGTTTTGTTAATTTCTTTATGAACCTGTGCGATTCCTGAGCCTGCTGGGGAGTAGCTATTTTTCCAGTGCCTATCGCCCATACTGGCTCATAAGCAATAATTAATCTTTCCATCTCTGTTTTATCAAGAGTTTTTGTAATTTGAGAAGCTAAGACATCTTCTGTTTTGCCATTTTCTCTGTCTTCCAATTTCTCTCCAATACAAAGTATTGGTAAAATATCCCATCTCTTGCAGGCTAATAATTTATTCCTCAACATGGCATCATCTTCGTTAAAATAATTCCTCCTCTCTGAATGTCCAACCAATGTTAAAGAACAACCTATGCTCTTTAACATAAGAGGTGAAACCTCCCCTGTATATGCACCCTCATCCTGAAAGTATATATTTTGAGCGCCGGCCTGAATTACCGAACCAAACAAAGCATCTTGAACATCTTTTAGAAAGATAGTCGGCGGAAAGACAAAGATATCAGCCTTCCTTGATTGTTGACCTAAATTTTCTTTCAGCTCAAGCGCTAAATTCAATACCTCAGAATGGGTAAAATGCATCTTCCAATTACCAGCAACAATATATTTCATTCTAATGCCTCTATACCAGGTAATGTTCCTTTCTCTAAAAACTGCAAACTCGCCCCTCCTCCTGTAGAAATGAAGGTAATTCCATCGCTTTCTTTCGCTTTTTTTATAGCACCATCCGTATCCCCTCCGCCCACGATGCTCATTGCAGGGCTTGATGCTACCTCGTGAGCAATAGAATTTGTGCCCCTTGCAAATTTATCTATCTCATAGACACCGAGAGGACCATTCCACACAATAGTAGCCGTATCTTCCAATACCTCACTGAATAACTTGCAAGAAGCAGGGCCGATGTCCGCGGCAAACCACTTGCAAGGAATTTCTTGATAAGGTACTATTTTAGTCACTGCGTCTTCTTCTATTCTTTCTGCTACTACAAAATCTACAGGTGGATACAGTTTTATCTTTTTATCTTTGGCCTGGGAAATAACAAATTTTGCCTGTTCAATAGAATCTTCATCAAACAGAGACGAACCCGCAGAAAAACCCATAGCATGGAGAAAAGTAAACGCCATTCCTCCACCTATAATTACCTTGTCCAAATGATCTAACAGATTTATCAATGCTCCCAACTTTGTAGATATTTTTACACCACCCAGGATGAGGGCAAAGGGTCTCGCAGGATTTTCCAATATTTTTCTCCAATATCCCATCTCTTTCAATAGCAGAAGACCCGCTGCTTTTTTCTTGCACATCTTAGGCAGAGCATGCACCGATGCATTTCTTCTATGAGAAGTGCCAAATGCATCACTTACATATATATCAAATAACCTCTTCAGTTGCCGGGCAAACACCTCGTCGTCTCTTCTCTCTCCATCGTAGAAACGCAGGTTTTCTAACAGGATAACATCTCCCTTTTTCATGGACGAAATTGTTTTTTCTACCTTTTCTCCTACGCAATCATCAACAAACAAAACCTTTTTCTTTAAAGCCTTAGACAGGTTCTCTGCAACCGGATATAGTGAGTACTGGGAATCTCTTTTTTTTGGTCTGCCAAGATGAGATGCCAGTATAACTTTTGCCCTCCTACTCAAAGCATACTCAATTGTGGGTAGCGTTTCTCTTATCCTCCTTTCGTCGCTGATATTTCCATCTTTATCCAAGGGCACATTAAAATCACAGCGAATAAATACTTTTTTACCATCTATATCCAGATCTTTTATACTTTTCACTTTCTCCCTACCCATAACACCAAGTCTCTTAACCTGCAGGAATAAGCCCACTCGTTGTCATACCAGGAAAGAACCTTAACCATAGTCCCACCCATTACCTTCGTGGAAAGACCATCTACGACCGCAGAACAGCTATTCCCAACGATATCTCGAGAAACTATTGGTTCTTCGGTGTATCCCAATATTCCCTTCATCTCATTTTCAGAAGCTTTCCTGAAAGCATTGTTTACCTCTTCCACGGTAACATTCTTTTTAAGAATTGTTATTATATCGGATATAGCCCCATCGACAGTGGGCACGCGCATCGCCATCCCATCAAATTTTCCCTTCAAGGAAGGAATAACCTGGGTTACCGCTACAGCAGCATTGGTAGTAGTAGGAATAATAGACATCGCAGCTGACCGAGCTCTTCTTAAATCCTTATGAGGAGCATCCAATAATCTTTGGTCATTGGTGTAAGAATGAACAGTGGTCATCAGTGCCTTTTCTACACCAAAACTCTCTTCCAATACCTTCATTACCGGTGTGAGGCTATTGGTAGTGCAGGAAGCATTGGAAATAATATTGTGTTTCTCAGGATTGTAATCTTTTTCATTGATTCCCATATTGATCATTACCGCATCTTTATCTTCATTTTTATATCTGGCACTAAGCACTACCTTCTTTGCTCCAGCTTGTAGATGCTTGCGGCAGTCTTCCAATTTGGTAAACAATCCCGTTGACTCTAACACAACATCTATGCCCATATCTTTCCAGGGCAGTTTTGCAGGGTCTCTTTCTGCTAAAATCTTGATCTCCTTACCATTTACTGTAATAAAACCCTTGCCTGCTTCAATATCGTAGGGAAGTATGCCAAAAGTAGAATCATATTTTAAAAGGTGAGCTAAAGTATGAGCATCTGTAATATCATTTGTAGCTACTATATCTATTTCATCATATCCCGCACACGCTCGGAAGAACATCCGACCTATCCTACCAAATCCATTGATCGCTACTTTCATTTTTCACATCTCCTTTATTTTTTTATCAAATTACAACAAAATTATTTCTTTTGCAAGACAGTTTCGCTATTATGAATAGATGAAAAAAATACTATTTGTGTTAGGCGGACTGGATTTTGGTGGTATAGAGGTTTCACTGCTGGGTGTATGCAAGTATCTTAAAAGAAAAGGAAACTTTTATCCTGTTGTTTTGAATATCTCCGGACATGGAGATATGAACAAAAATTTTAGAGAAGAGGGAATAGAGCTTATAAATTTGAAAAACAACAATGAAAGAACACTTTCCTGTCATAGATTAGATACCAGTTTCACTTTAAGAAGAATAATAAAAAACATTCATCCCCGTATTATTCACACTATGACCTTTCCTGCCGATTATCATACAAGGTTAGCCACATTGGGTATAAATATTCCCATAATCACACATATACAAAGTGCAAAGATAGAAAAAAAATGGCACAGGAGATTTTTTAATCGTCTGTTTTCTTCAAAAACTACATTGTATATTGCCGTATCTAAAAAGGTAAAAGAAATAGTAGAAAAGTGGCATACGAATAAAAAGCCTGTTTATGTTTTATACAATGCCATAGATACAGAAAGATATAGAATACCTTCAAAGGAAGAGATAAAAGAAATGAAAGAAAAATTGAATATTAACAATGAATTTATCATAGGCAGTGTGGGAAGAATGTTTATTGCTGCAAAGGGATTTGATATCTTAATAAGGGCATTCAAAAAAATACTGGATAAAGATATAAAGATGAAACTTGTCTTGGTGGGTTCTGGAAAAGATGAAAAACTCTTAAAAGATCTGGCAACTTCTTTAAACATACAAAAACAGGTAATCTTTACAGGTTACAAGAAAGATGCATATAAATATATGAGAATGATGGATTTGTTCATTATGCCATCTCTGTATGAAGGATTTGGCAATGTGCATTTAGAGGCAATGTATATGGGAGTGCCCTGTATTATATCAAGATATGTTCCATCCCTTGAGATTGCAGAGGATAGTGCATTTAAAATTAAACCCAACGAGAAAGAGATTGTGGACGCTGTTTTATATTTAATGGAAAACAAAAAACTAAGAGAAAATATGGTGAAAGAAGGAAAGAGAATCATTCAATCCTTCACCACGGAAAGATATGTAGAAAAGCTGGAGAAGATATATGAAGATATTGGTAAGCGTTATTACACCCACCTACAATAGAAAAGAGCTGCTTTCCCGTGCTATAAAAAGTCTGCTCAAACAAACCTATACAAATTTTGAATCTATTGTTGTAGATGATGCTTCAAGTGATAATACAAAACAGGTCGTAAAAAGTTTCGCCGATGAGAGGATAAGTTATATTCGTCTATCTAAAAATAAAGGAGCTTTGGGTGCAAAGAATGAAGGCATAAGAAAAGCAAGGGGAAAAATCATTACATTTCTGGATAGTGATGATGAATTTTTGCCCGATGCCTTGGAAAAGATTGTAGATGCATTCAATTTTCTAAAAGAGGCAAAGGCTATATTCTTTGATTGTATAAATGAAAATGGAAAAATTACAGGAAAATGGACAGTAAAAAACACATTTGTTACATTTCCAGAGCATTTGTGCAGAAAGATATATGGTGAATTTTTGCCTGCCTTAAGGAGAGAGGTATTTGAAAAAGAGATGTTCAATGAAGAGATGAGAAGCAACGAAAAAGAATTTTTCGCAAGGGTGTTAAAGAGATACGGAAAAATCCATTATGTTCCTGAGGTATGCAGGATATATCATCAAGAAGCACCCCATCGCATCACGGGGAAAGAACACATCTTTAAAAATTCACTACAGACCGCTTGTGACCTAAAGATATTCATAGATGAGTTCAAGCAGGATTTCTTGAGACTCTGTCCCGAGAGATTTTATTATTATACTTATACCATAGGGAAAAACTATTTGTTAGGAGGGGAAAATAAAAAAGCACGATATTTCTTCAAACAATGTCTGCATCACCATTTAAATCTAAGGGTTTTAACAAAATGGATACTCACCTTTGGTGGCAGCAGTATCTATAGATATTATTTTATGAGAAGGACTTGATCTTCTTATTTATCTTTGTAAAAAAGGAAGAGCTATAGGTGATAAGCTGTCTTGCAAAGATGAGTTTCTTTTTATGGGGATGTATGCGAGGAACAAATAATGGATTTGAATGCGAAGAAAAATACCCCTTTTCTGTTGTATAGCAAAATTTATAACCTGTCTTCTTTGCCAGCCTTACCGCTATGTCATCGTATTCACCAAATGGCCAGCTTAAATGATTTACTTTTGAATTAAAAGATGATTCTATTATCTTCTTTGATTTAGAAAGTTCTTCCTCTGTTCTTTTGATTCTTTCTTGCTCTGTTTCATAATGACCGAGGGATGAAAAATTATTTATCACCCTTCTTAATTCTCTTTGCCAGTTGTTTTTTAAAGATGCATCTTCTGCAAAACCTGCAGCTGCTCTTTTTACCTCATCCTTTACAAAAAATCTTCTGGAGGAAACAACACTTTTCATGGGGAAAATGGGCAAACCATAAAATAGCTTTTCTTCTTCCAATGCATAGGGAAGTGACCAGCTATGTTTAATCTTAAGAGAAGGGTTGTAGAAACCTATGAGCTTATGAGAACAAAAGTGTCTTACATGAAGGTGGGTATGGGATTGAATGCTGAATACATCTCTCATGTTGTAAATCTCCTCATAGGAGAGAAACTCTGATGATGTTCCGTTTTTTAAAAATTCTTTATTCGCCTTATCCATACCAGAGGGAATAAATAGTTCATTAAAATTTATTTTCCCATCCCAGTAATCAAACAATGTCTTCCTTAAAATTGTATGTTTGTTGATGCGAGAAGTGGCTAAAAATAATATTGCCTTCAACCCTAATTTCTTTAAAATAGGATAGGCATAGATGAAATTATCCACATATCCATCATCAAAGGTAATAACAACGCCTTTTGATTTTTTCTCATTTAGATCATCTGCTGTAAGATGATTAAAAAAGCGTTTTATAAACTTCATCTGCCAGTAGAATACATCTAAAGGCATTGCTTCACCATCGTCCTTCGGACTTATCCTGTGGTAACAGAGAACAGCTACAGCCATGGCTCCATTATAAGCGAAACAATTTTGAAATAACAACTATTATAGTTAAAGGATTGATTTTTTAATACTTTTATAGTAAATATAATGCACATGATGGAAGTTAGAATTCACGGAAGAGGGGGACAGGGAGCGGTTGTCGCATCTCAAATTCTTGCTTTAGCAGCAATGAAAGAAGGCAAATATGTGCAATCCTTTCCGGAGTTTGGTGTGGAGAGAAGGGGTGCCACGGTAGAGGCATTTGTAAGGATAGCAGATAAAAAGATAAATGAAAGATGCAAGATATATCATCCTCACTATGTAGTTGTCATGGACCCTGCACTTGTAAACATAGTTGATGTAACTGAAGGTATAAGGGAAAACGGATGGGTACTCATAAATACAAGTAAAACACCTACGGATTTCTCTTTTCATGCCAATGTAACTACGATAGATGCTTTTTCTATCGCCACTGAAAAAGAATTGGGCTCACATGGGCATCCCATTGTAAATACCACTATTTTAGGAGCATTTGTAAAGATAGCCCCGGTTGTTAACATCAAAACCCTGGTAGAAGCAATAAAGGAAAGTATTTCTTCAAATACAGAAAAAAATGTAGAAGCGGCGTTAGCTGCCTATGATAAGGTAAAAATATGAAATTTCGCGCATCGGAACTGCCGCTTACTCCAATTTCTCTAAAAAATACAATTTCTATTAGAACAGGAGACTGGAAATATGTGGAGCCATTCTATGAAGGAAAATTAGCTCCCTGCATCTCTGCCTGTCCGGTGGGAACGGATATCACCAGTTGTATTGCCCTTTTAGCTAAAGAAGAATTTCAAGAAGCAGCTAAACTGTGGAAAGAAAGTAATCCCTTTCCTGGTGTGTGCGGCAGAGTATGTCCCAGATTTTGTGAGAGGGAATGTCTTCGTAAAAACTTAGGTGGAAGCGTAAAAATTCACCTTTTAGAAAGGTTCATTGGGGATTTAAATATTTATGTTCAAAACAAAATTCAGAAAAACGGGAAGAAAATAGCTATCGTAGGCTCTGGCCCGGCAGGACTTGCCTGTGCTTATCATCTTTCAAGAAAGGGATATGAAGTAACCATTTTTGAAAAAGAAAATCTTTTAGGAGGGCTCCTGCGCGCTATTCCCTCTTACCGATTACCTCCGGAAATTGTAGATAAAGAGATTGAAGGAATTTTAAAACAGGGAATGGATATAGAAATAAATAAAGAGTTGGGAAAAGATTTTTCCTTGGAAGAGTTAAAACAAAAATTTGATGCAATCTGTATAGCCACAGGACTGAAGGAAAGAAAGTTGAATATAAAAGGAGCGAAACTTTCTAATGTATGGAGTGGCAGAGAATTCTTAAAACTGAATAAGGATATACAAAACAAAAAGATTGCCGTAATCGGCGGCGGAGATACGGCTATAGATGCGGCGAGAACAGCTTTAAGAAGAGATTCAAAGGTTGATATCTTTTACAGACGGAGAATGGAAGATATGCCTGCTAATCCTTATGAAGTAGAAGAAGCCATAGAAGAAGGTGTTGATATAAAATACTTATCCGAACCTTTAAAAATAGAAAAATACAACTCTTTTCTCAGGCTTTTTTTAAAAAAGAAAGCAGATGAAAAAGACGAATTTTTCATCAGTACAGATGGAGTGGTGATAGCAATTGGCGAAGAGAGAGAAATGGTTAACAACGAAATAAAGGATACTTTTCTCTGCGGCGATATACTAACGCAAAAAGGAACAGTGTCTCATGCCATTGGTTCTGGTAAAGAGGTTGCTTCTTTAATTCATGAATACTTTTTTGGAGAAGAAACTTCTACTGCTTTACCTATTGCGAAGTTTGAAGACTTAAATTTAGATTATTTCAAGGAAGAGTATCCACCAGAAGAGAAAAAAAGAGATATATCTCAAAGGATAAAGGATTTTGATGAGGTATATCAGGGATTAACAAAAGAAGAGGTAATAAAAGAAGCAAAGAGATGTTTTGGTTGTGGAAAGTGCAATGGATGCGATAACTGTTATGTATTTTGTCCTGACGCAGCTATTTCTAAACAAGATGGGAAATACATTATAGATTATGACCATTGTAAGGGCTGTGGTATATGTATGGAAGAATGTCCCAGAAGTGTAATTTCCATGAGGAGAACAGAAAAATGAAAAAACTTCTTACCGGAAATTATGCTGCCTCTTACGGTGCCATACTATCCCGGGCAGAGGTTATCTCTGCTTACCCCATTACACCCCAGACCCAAATTGTAGAAAAACTATCTACTATGGTGGCAGAGGGAAAATTGGATGCCGAATTTATCAATGTAGAATCGGAACGCTCAGCCCTGGCAGTATGTATGGGTGCATCTGCAACAGGTGCCCGTGCATTTACGGCAACTTCAGCCCAGGGATTAGCTCTTATGCATGAACTTTTGCACTGGGCAGCAGGTGCACGTTTACCTTTGGTCTTGGTTAATGTCAACCGGGCAATGGCTCCTGGCTGGACAGTATGGTGTGATGAAAACGACAGCCTGTCGCAGAGAGATACGGGTTGGATACAGCTTTATTGTGAAAGTAATCAGGAAGTATTAGATACGGTTATTCAAGCCTACAAAATTGCAGAAAAGATTATGTTACCGGTGATGATTTGTATGGACGGTATATTTCTATCTCATACCCAGGAGGTAGTGGATGTTCCAGAGCAAGAAAAAGTAGACAGGTTTCTTCTCCCTTACAAGCCACCGTTTTCCCTGGACACATCTTCTCCTCATGCCTTTGGCAGTCTTGTGCCCCCTCATGTTTATTTTGAGTTTCGCTACAAATTGCAGCAGGCGATGGATGAGGCGCAAACAGAAATTGAGAAAACAGGCAAAGAATTTGGAAATACATTTGGAAGAGATTATGGACTTTTGGATGAATATCTCCTGAATGATGCAGAGGTAGCTATTGTTGCTTTAGGAACAGTGTGCGGAACATGCAGAGTAGCAATAGATAGATTAAATGAAAAAGGAAACAAGATCGGAATGCTCAGAATAAGAACATTTAGACCATTGCCTAAGAAAAAAATAATAGAGAGTTTAAAAGATGTAAAAAAGATTATTATAATAGACAGAAACATTTCCTACGGTCACCATGGTATTTTACACGAGGAGATAAAATCCGCATTTTATAGAAAACTAAATATGCCCCTGTTTGGTTTTATTGCCGGGTTAGGGGGTAGAGACATTACGCCCGAAGATATCGAACAGATGGTAAACTACACATTGAAACATGAAGAGCCAGATACAGACATTCTATGGTGGGGAGTAAATAAATGAAAATATTTACCATACCCGAAGAAGAAAATATGAACTCGGGGCATGTCGCCTGTCCAGGGTGTGCCTCTGCGTTGTCAATGAGGTTTGCTTTAAAAGCATTGGGAAGAGAAACTATCCTCACCGTTCCTGCCTGCTGCTGGTCTGTTATAGATGGTCCTTTTCCTTATTCTGCGGTAAAAGTGCCTTTATTTCATATTGCTTTCGGCACAACTGCAGCCTTTGCTTCCGGCATCAAAGCCGCTTTAAAAATGAAGAATAAAAAAGCCAATGTCGTGGTATGGTGTGGAGATGGAGAGGCATTTGATATAGGTTTCCAAACCTTATCTGGGGCTGCAGAGAGAAAGGAGAATATTATCTTTGTATGTTATGATAATGAAGGCTATATGAATACGGGAATCCAACGCTCTTCTGCTACACCAATAAAAGCCTGGACAACTACTACTCCCCAAAAATATCCTAAACAGGAATTTAAAAAAGATTTAATGGAGATCTTTGCTGCCCATAGGATTCCCTATGCCGCAACAGCGACGGTGGCTTTTCCTGAAGATATGATAAGAAAATTTTCTAAAGCCAAAGAAATAGAAGGATTAAAACTTATTCATATTCTTTCTCCATGCCCCCCAGGGTGGAAATTTCCAGAGAACCTTACTATAAAAATTTCTCGTTTGGCTGTAGAAACAGGGATTTTTCCACTTTATGAAATAGAGCACGGTGAAAAGTATACGATAAACCATATACCAAAGTGGTTACCAGTAGAGGACTATTTGAAGAAGCAAGGAAGGTTTTCTCATCTAACAGGAAAGGATTACCAAGAAAAAAAAGCATCTGTTGAAAAAAAATGGCTTGAGCTTAGAGAAAAATCTAAATCTCTTGAAAAAATTCCAAAATTAAGTAATAATTAACTTACACTTACAAGTTTAAAAGGAGGTAAAGATGATAAGGTTACATGAATACCAGGCAAAGCGGATATTTTTATCCTATGACATTTCTGTTCCTACGGGATATGTTGCCTTTTCACCGGACGATGCCTGGAAAATAGCGTTGGAAATCGGTCCGCCTGTGGTTTTAAAGGCACAAATTCACGCTGGGGGAAGAGGATTGGCCGGTGGTGTAAAAATTGCCAAAACAGCAGATGAAGCAAAAGAAATCGCCTCTCAGATATTAGGAAAAAAATTGGTTACTGCACAAACAGGATCTCAGGGAATAATAGTAAAAAGATTGTTGGTGGAAGAAGCAGTAAATATAGATAGAGAAATATACTTCAGTATTGTCGTTGATAGAAAAACATGTAAGCCGGCAATTATTGCCTCATCTGCCGGTGGAATGGCGATTGAAGAAATTGCAAAAAATCATCCCGAACAGATTATTACTGAACCCATTGAACCAATAGTGGGCATTATGCCCTATCAAATAAGAAGATTAAGTGATTTCTTAGGATTTGATAATAATAAAAAAGAGGCAGCACATATCTTCACCACACTGTACAAAATATTTGTGGAAAAAGACTGTAGGTTAGTAGAGACCAATCCTTTAGTTCTGTGTAAAAATGGCAGTTTGATGGCCATAGATGCAAAGATGAGCATTGATGAAGATGCATTATTCAGACAAAAAGATATGGCAAGACTATGGGATATTACACAATCAGATCCGTCTGAGTTGGAAGCACAAAAACATAAACTGAGTTTTGTAAGATTAGATGGTAATATTGGCTGTATGGTGAATGGAGCAGGATTGTCTATGGCTACAATGGACCTCATAAAGATGCATGGAGGAGAACCAGCAAATTTCCTTGATGTTGGCGGCAAAGCAACACCAGAAACAATTGCCAAAGGTTTTGAAATAATATTAAATGATCCTTCAGTGCGAGCAATATTGGTAAACATATTCGGCGGCATTGTTAGATGCGATAGGGTAGCAGACGGAATCATAAAAGCTGTACAACAGGTTAATGTGAATGTACCAGTTGCAATACGGCTTGCAGGCACAAACAGAGAAGAAGCAATAAGTATATTAAAAAAAGCTCCATTTAAATTTTCAGTTATGGATGATTTAAATGAAGCAGCGAAAGAAGTCGTTAAGTTAGCAAAGAGTGCTTAGGGAGGAAAAAAATGTCTGTATGTGTTAATGAATCAACAAAAGTAGTAGTGCAAGGTATAACAGGAAAAGAGGGAAATTTTCACGCTTTTCAGTGTAAACAATATGGCACTCAAGTTGTGGCAGGTGTTACCCCGGGAAAGGAAGGAGAAGAAGTGGCTGGCATTCCTGTATTCAACACGGTGAAAAAGGCAGTTGAAGAAACGAAAGCAAATACTTCACTTATTTTTGTACCACCGCCATTTGCGATGGACTCAGTACTGGAAGCAATAGACGCAGGAATAAAGACTGTTGTGTGTATTACAGAAGGAATACCTATAATGGATATGGTAAAGGTAAGAACGGTGGTGAAAGCAGAAGGAGTTACATTTATCGGTCCTAATACGCCAGGCATCATTACTGCAGGCGAGGCAAAATTAGGCATTATGCCAGGATTCATATTTAAAAAAGGCTCTGTAGGTATAATGTCAAGAAGTGGAACACTGCTTTACGAAGTTGCGGATCAGGTAACAAAATCAGGGTTAGGAGAATCTACTGCTTTAGGTATAGGAGGAGATCCGATTATAGGCACAGATTATATATACTGGGTGAAATTGTTTGAAGAAGACCCTCAGACCAAAGCCATCTTTATTATTGGAGAAATAGGTGGAATGATGGAGGAAGAAACAGCAGAATTTATAAAGTCAAACATTAAAAAACCTGTTTTTGCATTTATTTCTGGAAGGACTGCGCCACCCGGGAAAAGAATGGGTCACGCAGGAGCAATTATTATGGGTGGCAAGGGTGGTGCAGAGACAAAGATTAAAGCTTTAAGAAAAGCAGGTGTAACAGTTATAGAAAACATTACAGAAGTGGGTAAAATAATGAAGGAGAAAATGAGTAAAGGTTAAACTTTTACTATCTTTTTCTCTCTGATAAATACCAGAAAAGTTTCCACTAAATAGGAGGGATGTAAGGTGCGGAAGAGTTTTTTGTAACTGTGCATCTTCGCTCTGTGCTTATCTATGTTTTCTCTGCTGAAGGTTTCTGTTTTGTAGTCAAAGATAAGAATCTTTTTGCCTTCTATTACGCGATCAACAATGTATGTTTTATCTTTCATGCAAACAGATAGTTCATTTCTTCCGGATTGGGAGAAGATAAACTGTGCTATTTTGCCGTTTAAAAAATCTTCTATCGTTTTTCTTGCTTGTTTCCACAAATTATCTGAGACAAATAAAAACCGGCTCTTTATTTTCTTTTCTATTTCATCCAATCTTCCAAAATCATCTTCTGTATTTATCATCTCTAAAAAGGCATGGATTATTTTCCCGAATAGACGAGTTTCTCTTTCGCCCAAAATTTCTTCCACCTTTTCCATACCACCCCACCATATCTTGTTTAGTGGTTCACAATAATTCTTTTCCTCTATTTTTTTAGCCTTAGACCATTTTTCTTTTATTCCATCTCTAAAGGGTATATTTATATACCTATTAATTTCGTTAAACCAGGTTTTACCTTTTTTCCCGTAACCCGAGATATACAATTCATATTTGGCTCGGGTTAAAGCAACATACAGAATATTTAATTCCTCTTGAATACATTTTTCATTTTCTTCCTCAAATATTTCTCTTAAGTTTGGCAATTTCTCTCTCTCTTTCTTGGTATGCATCTTATATATTCCCCGAAATGTAAAATTGTCATCATAGGAAAAAATAAATTTATTCTTGCGTGGATCCAAACCCAAACTGAAGTCTGTCTCAGGCAGAATCACCGCATCAAATTCCAATCCCTTCGCCTTATGTATCGTTGAAAGCCTGATTGTCTTTCGGTGTTCTGGATGCTGGATATAAAACCTCTCTCTGTTTTCCTCTAAATATTGCAGGAATAACAAAAGCAACGGTGGATTTTCTCTTTCATAATCTGCTGCTATGTCTAAAAGCATAGCAATATTATCAGTAACCGATTCTCCTGCTTGTTCCACAATTTTCAAAATCAATGCATTTAGAGAAATATGGTTAACCTTAGGCGTAAGAGACTCAATTTTTTTTGTACAAAGTCCATATTTGTAATATTCATCTTGTTGAGGTAAAAAATATAAAGCATTCATTATATTTCTTACCTCCGGCACATCCAATAAAAACAGTTTTCCCTCTGCAATATAAGGTATGTTTTGTTCGTCAAATATCTTACATATATCATTGATCATCCTACCTGTTCTGGTTAATATTGCCACCTCTTGTCCACGCCTTATAAGCTCCTTTGCTTTTTCCACGGTTTGATTTATAACCTCTTCTCTTGTTTCAAATCTGTTTACCTCTACATATCCTTCTTCATCTATTACTGCCTCCTGAGATGCGTAATCATCAAGTAAACGGAGAAATAGGTTGTTTACAAAATTCACTATCCTTTTTGAACTTCTGTAATTTTTATCCAGTGAAATAGTTTTAATCTTTCCCTTAAATCTTTTCTCTACATGGTGGAATAGTCCTGCTTCTCCACCTCTAAATCTATATATGGATTGCTTTGTATCCCCCACATAAAACAGGCTTCCCTTTTCTTCCTTAGTGCCTATGCCCGATGTAATCTCTTCTACCAGTGGTTCTAATATCTTCCATTGGATAACACTAATATCTTGAAATTCATCAATCAAAAGATGCTTTACTCTTCCGTCTAAGCGAAAGTAAAAATAGTCTTTATCTATACTCTTTTGAAAAAGGTTGTGAACCAAAACCTCCATATCGTGGAAGGTTACAATGTTCCTCTTTTGTTTTAATTCTTCCCATGAACGCAAAAAAGAAAAGAATGAAAAACACAAAGCATGAAGATAGGGATCAGAAGGAAATTCATGATATCGCTCTTTTATATCTATTTCCCTCATGTACAACTCTTCCATCAAATCAAGCAGGAATTTCTTAACATTCAAGCTAACAGAATGATGAAAACCATACAGTTTTTCTATGGATTCCTGCAATATTTCATTCTTCTCCGCGTTTTCGAACAGTGTATCTATTATTTCTCTCAAATATCTCTTTACTTCACTTTCCTCAACAATTCTGTATCCAGGCAATCTACCTGCCTCAAAGGGAAATAAACCTATAACTGAAGAAAAGAAGCTGTGCACAGTAGAGATATTCAAAGAAAATCCACATTTATATAAATTATTTAATATAAGTTGTATTTTACCTCTTGCTTTTTCCCTGTCATTATCCAAAACAGTTAATAGCTCATCATCTTCCCCTCTTACAATATTTTCAATTCTCTCTCTAAGTTTCCTGCGAATATCACAGATAGCACTATTGGAGAAGGTAATCACCAAAATTTCCTCATATCCCACACCTTTATAAAGTAAAGCAATGAGGCGAGAGATGAGGGAATATGTCTTCCCTGTACCAGCAGAAGCTAAAACGGCAATATTTTCTTCAGGATTACACAAATCTACCATTTAAGCCATCTCTTGCAGATTGTTTTATAAAAGCACATATTGCATTTTTCCTCCTGCTCTGTAAAACAAAAAGGGCAATCTTCATCTAAGATAAGAGCAAATATCTCGTCTAATTCGTCCTGGAATTTTTTTATATCTATCTTTTCTGCCTTTAAACAAAAATCCTTCTTCAGGTCGTAAAATCCCAATTGCACAATATTTTCCGCCTTTGTATATCCCGTTTTATCTAAAAGCAATGCATAGAACGGTAACTGAACATTCACAAGTTCATTCTTCTTTTTTATATAAGTTTTTTTTATATATCCTGTCTTGTAATCCAAAATAGCATATTCCCCATCTCTTACATCTATGCGATCTATTATTCCCTTTATCTTTATCAGGGTATCGTTTTTTAGTCGATATTCAGCTTTTCTCCTCATCTCCAGTTCTTTTATCTTCCATCCTTCGTTGAATCGCTTTTCTTCCTCATTAAAAAAGTTTTCAAACTTTTTAATATACATTTTCATTCGCCATTCATCGTAAAATGTAGCGGTTTTTGAGAGCAATTCTTTTTCAAACAGTTGTTTTAACTCAGACCACGACTTACCTTTTTGATAAATCTTTTTCAAAGCATCATGTACAATAACCCCATAATCTACCGCTTCCATCTCTCCCTTCCATTTTCGTGGTTCAGGGATGCCCACCACATTCTTTAGATAGAATTTATAGGGACAAAAGAGAAAATCATTTACAGAGGTAGCAGAATAATTGATATTTAACAATTTTTCACGAAAATCTTTCTTTCTTGGTAATGTTAATTCTTTTTTTGTATTGATGCTTTTCTGGACAACTGCCTTGCAGTTGCCAGCAAATGTTACATTTGTCTGAACAACTGCTTGAGGAAAAAGAATTTTGGCATCTATCTTCTTAGACTGAAATGGATACAAAAAGCGACTCTCTTCCTGTCCCTTTTTTTCATTTACCCGAGAGGCAAAATAGACATAAGGATGGGCTTTTGAAAGTTCATCAAAATAACACGCAAATAAAGCTTCTCTATCGTCTGCTGTGGGAAGGCCCACCCGCTTTCTAATATAGGTGTTGAGGAAATATTCTTTTTCACTCTTTTTTGGAAACACACCCTCCGTCAGTGAAGGAACGATTATCGCTTTAAAATCTATACCTCTCGCTTCCAGCACGCCGAGCAGCTGTATGCCGTTTTCCCTTTCTCCATAAAGAGAAATACGCTTTTCATTACCCAAACTCAAAAATAGATGAACAATAGAATGAAAATCAGACAAATGGAACATTTGCTGACAACTGCCCTGCAGTTGATCAGAGAAATCATCTTTATTGAGATTTGCAACAAAATCCATTTCATCTAAAATCTCATGATAGGCGTCTCTTTCATAAATATTGATAGACTCTCTACTATATTTATCCAGAATATGTCTCAATTTTTGGCAAAATGTCTCTATTTTATTTGTATCACACAGAGAAAAGATTTCTCTTAAAAGTACTTCTATCTCCTCATACCCTTCTATATGCTCGGTAAATATGTCAAATCTCACCTTTTTCTCATTTTCTATATTTTCTTCCACTTTTTTGGCATATTCATTCATCATTTTTAAAAAAGGATGCCTCAAAAAAGACAAGAACTCAGCACAATAAAAATCAGCTTCTCTAACATCGCATAGACTTTTTACAAATACATAACTCAACGATGTCTTAAAGGGCAAACCAGAGGAATAGTTGTAAGGAATACCCATCTTCTCTAAAAATGAGATAAGAGGCATAGCCAGGGATTCATCGGGTAAAATGACGGCAATTTCATTTAGGGGAATGTTCTTCTTGTCTGTTCTTTCTATTGCCTTTATGACAAATGCTATTTCTTCCATCGTGTTTTGACATTGAAAAACCTCCACCTCAGGTAAAATTTGTGGGTAAGGACAATAAGACAGTTCTATAGTTTCATCAAGCTTTAATCCTTCAATATTTTTGTACACAAAATCGTTTTCTTCCCACGAGATTATCCAGTCTACAGTAAATAATCTGGAAAGGGTATTTAGTATCTTTTTTTCCTTCTTTGTTATAGCCAGAAAACCAGAAAAATACAATTTACTCAAAGGTAAAACAGGTGATGTAGATACAAATTCCTCTACCTTTTTTAATCTTTCTGCATCATCCAGAAACCCATTTGCCTTTAATATCTTTTTGTAAGAAACAAATACATTCTGCAAAAGATCTATATGCTTTTCATAATCGCTGTACAAAGCTTCTTTCTTCAGATCATCAAAATTTATCTCTTCTTTTTCCAGCTCTTGAAAAAAACTCCCCAATTTTACACCGATAGTTACAAACTTTAAAAAATCTTCCCATAGCTCCTTGCTTGCATTTAGATTTTCTAATTCTTTTCTATAATTTTTCAGTACATTCCACAAAAGGAGATTTAAGGTAGGTTTTCCAGGAAATACTCTTTCTTCACCGCTACTTAATAGCAACCAATCGTAAAACTCTACGATGGAAAATAACCTCGGAGGAATAAATACACTATCTATTTCTTTTAACAACCTTTTCTTAAAGTAATAAGCAGCCCTTTTTGAAGGAAAAACACAACAGAGAGAAGAAAAATCGGGCAAAAAACTCTCATTTTCTTTTAGAAAATAGCTCACTGCTGTTTTCAGAAAGGGTTGTTGAATGGGAATTTTTATCAATTTCATATTGAATGGATTTTAATAGTTGTCAAAACACAAAATAGATTCATATCCTTCATCAATACAAGCCTTTCTTAAACTATCTATTGCTTCTTTGGAGGCCCCTAAATAAACCAATTTTTGTGCATCCAGAAGAAATCCCTTGTTTATACAAGCCTTTATTAGAGCATCTACTTCCTCCATTGAAAGCTTTCTTTTTCTCATTTTAAGCACTTCTAAGACCTCGGGGACCCATCCGTTTCTGATACAGTCTTTTATTAATAGTTCATACTTTTCCTTTGATGTTCCCAGCCTGGCTGCGTCTATGGCTGCTCCAATCCATCCCTTGCTTCTATAAAAATCCACTATGGGGTTAATTTCCTTTAATGGAATATTTAAGATTTTCATTACACTGCGGATTTCTTCAACATGTCCGGCGTTGATGTGAGCCATTATTAAAAAAATCCTCATTTTTTTTGAAGCCCCCAACTTGGCTTTCCTTAAAGCCTGATCGAGATCGTTTCTTTCTATATAGGCTTTTACCAGCGAATCAATCTTTTCTGTTTTATTCATTTTAATCATCTCCTTACATTTCTCCATTTATCATAGTTCTTTTCTCATATTGGTCAATATTTCATTTTATTTGACTTCTGCCCTAATCTAAATATAATTTAAGAAGTTAATTTATTTAACAGTGGATAGTGCTCGCAAACATATAGTTAGAATTTAAACAACCTAAAGGAGATAAAGATTATGGAAATGTGTGAAAAAATTAAGTCTTTGAGAAAGAAAAAGGGTTATACTTTAAAAGTTTTAGCAGACAAAGTGGGATGTACGGATGCTTATATCTCTCAGATAGAAACAGGCAAAGCTGTTCCTTCTATCTCTATTTTAAAAAAATTGGCTGAGTCTTTAAATGAAGACATGAGAGATTTAATATGTGATGAAAGAAGGGAAGATAAAATATTTCTTAATGCTAAAGAAAGAACAAAAATCATCTATCCGGAGAGTAAGATACGAGCAGAACTGCTGGTTAAAAAAATTACCACCAAAGCTATGGAACCTTTGTATAAGGTGATACCTGTTGGCGAGAGCAGTAAGGGAATACATCAACATGAAGGAGAAGAATTCGGTTATATACTGAAGGGTAGCTTGGAATTATGTGTGGAAGACCAAAAAAAGGTACTTTATAAAGGAGATAGTTTTTACTTCAACGCACATAAACCGCATTCCTATAAGAATGTCGGAGATGAAGATGTAGAAACAATTTGGGTTGTTGTACCACCTGTATTATAACTGGTAAACATTTAAGACATGATGACAAAATGGCAACTTACATGCAAGCTTCAGTCCATGTAATGGTAAAGAAGAGGTAGTTGTAAAATGAAAGAAATAGCCGTTGCAAATTTCTCTTATCTTTTTCAAGATAAAAGAATTAATGGATACTGCCCTTAAACTCACATAATTATAAAAAGAGTCAAATTTCATCTTTTCAAATCTCTCGTTCCTTATATCACAAGAAAGTTTAAGTGTTGCGCATACAAACCGAAGGAAGGCAGCTTTTTTCCCGTTTGATTCTACAAGTGTAACATACATATCAGGTTCATATATCTTGGCAGCTAACCCCGGAAAACCTGCCCCAGAACCAACATCTAACAGCTTCCCTCTATCTTCATCTTTTATTACTTTAAATAACAAGAGTGATTCACACAACTGATATTTGACTAAATTTTCAAAGGAAGCAGAAAAAAGATTTATCTTTCTGTTCCATTTAAAAAGTAGCTGCATATACAACCAGAAGTTATCTGCATTTTTTCCTTCTATGTCAATTTCATAAAGGCAATTTCTAAACAACTCTGTAAATTTTTCTTCACTTAAGATTTCCGACATAAAACCTTCTCTGGAAGTTTATACTATAAAATGATTCTCTTAATCAACTGCTAAAAACAATGGTTTTGTTTCCATACACCAAGATTCTATTTTCCAGATGTAGCTTTATTGCTCGAGAAAACACTATCTTTTCTATATCTCTACCTTTGTAAATTAAGTCCTCTATAGAATCTCTATGCGTAACCCGAATTACATCCTGTTCAATGATCGGCCCAGCATCAAGTTCACCAGTTACATAATGGCTGGTAGCCCCAATGACTTTCACTCCTCTTTCCCTGGCCTGACGGTAAGGATGAGAACCTGCAAAGGCAGGTAAAAATGAGTGATGAATGTTGATAATACAGTTTGGATAGTGGGAAATAAATTGTGGCGTTAAGATTTGCATATAGCGTGCAAGTGCAATTAAATCTATATTGTGTTCTTTAAGAAGAGCCAACTCCTTTTTTTCCACTGTCATCTTTGTTTGTGAATTAATTGGAAATACATAAAAGGGAATTCCAAAGGTTTTTGCCACTGGACTTAAATCTGGATGATTGCCAATAATTAACTTAATATTGGTCACAAACTCACCTGCACTATGCCGTAGAAGAATTTCATACAAGCAATGAGATGCTTTTGAAACAAAGATAGCCATGTTGGGGATATCATCTGTAAAATATAGGCGCCAATCTACCTGAAAACGTTGAGCCAAAGAACTAAACGCCCTTGACATCTCTTGTCTTCCTAAATCAAAACCATTCATTTCCCATTCAATCCGCATAAAAAATTGCCCTTTTTCTGTGTCCGTGTATTGATCAGCGTGGACAATATTTCCCTTATGTTCATAAATAAATTGAGAAACTGAGGCTACAATGCCCTTTTTATCAGGACAAGAAAGCAACAGAACAGCATGATTTCGTAATGAATCCATTTCACCACTCTACTTTAATGTTTTAGAGTATCATGCCATGAAACAGGCTTTAGGTCAACACTTACAATATGTTTCACGTGAAACTATTTCCCCAGGCAAAATGTAGAAAACATTTTATCTAACATATCTTCTGTGGTTACATTTCCTATCAACTCACCCAAAGCATCTATAATAAACTGTATTTCTATAGAAATTAGAGCAGGGTCTATGTTGTCTTTAATGTGTCGTCTTAAAATCGGAATTTTCCCCATGGCTTTTTCTAATGTTTTCTTTTGTCTCTCATTTGTAACGGCAATCTCGCTGTCATTCACATTATAAGAAATAATCTGCCCGTAAATTTCCTTCTTCAATTTATCCAAGCCTCTGTTATCTAAAAGACAACCTTCTACTATGGGACATTGAGGGAAAAAATCTGCCAATTTCTCTTTATTTATTTTCTTGTCTAAATCTACTTTATTCGCAAATATAACCTTTCTGCAGGAGGCATTCTTCAGCAAATCTATAATAACTTTATCTTCCTCATCCAATTCTCTCGATACATCCAGAACAAAAACCACTATATCTGCTTTTTCTATGGAATTTTTACTACGTTCTACTCCCAAACTTTCTATTAAACCTTCTGTTTTTCTTATACCTGCTGTATCTAAAATCCTAAACGGCACACCATTTAAAGTAATATATTCGGATATCACATCTCTCGTCGTACCGGGAATATCTGTTACAATCGCCCGTTCATCATTTAATAAAGCGTTGAGAAGAGAAGATTTGCCTACATTTGGTTTCCCCACTATAGACAAGGTAACGCCACTTACAATATTTATACCTATAGAGGCAGACTGCAAGAGCTTATCCAACACACCATAAATATCATCCACTATCTTTAATTTGCTCTCTATTGAAATGTTGGAGTAGTCTTCTTCTGGATAATCTATCATCACTTCATTATAAGAAAGGAGCAGTAACAGCTTTTCTCTCAACCCTCTCACAATTTGAGAAAGCTTCCCTGAAAGCTGGTTCTGACAGATTATTAAAGCTCTTTCAGTTTTAGCTGAAATCACCTCTGCTACCGCCTCTGCCTGTAAAAGATCAATTCTACCATTTAGAAAGGCCATCTTTGTAAACTCACCGGGCTGAGCCATACGAGCACCATTTTCAAGCAATATACTTAAAACCTTTTTTAAAACTATTATTCCACCATGACAGTTTATTTCCACCATGTCTTCTGTGGTATAGGAATGAGGTGCTTTCATTATTGAAAGCAAGACCTCATCTATAATCTCTTCTCTTTTATCTACGATATGTCCATAATATATGTGATGTGATAAAAAATGTTTCTTATGAGGACGAAATATCCTTTGAGCAATGGACAATGATTGAGAACCACTCATTCTCACTATACCTATCGCGCCATTTCCTAAAGGCGTAGCTATAGCTGCTATCGTATCCTGTTCTAAGCTCATCCTGCTTTTTTCTGTTCGGAAAGCTTAAGCCTTTTTGCATCTATGAAGATTTGTTGGCCTACCGTCAAGATATTGTTAAAAAGCCAGTAGATAACAAGACCAGATGGAAAATTCAAAAACATCACCGTAAATATGAGAGGCAAGAAAGCCATTAACTTCGCTTGTTTTGGGTCCACAGAAGCAGGCATTATTTTTTGCTGAACATACATACTTGCACCCATAAGAATGGGTGTAATAAAATAGGGATCACGGACAGAGAGGTCATGAATCCAGAAGACAAATGGTGCTCCTCTCAATTCTATAGCATTTAACAAAACACTATATAAAGCAATAAATATAGGAATCTGAATAAGCATAGGCAAGCACCCGCCGAACGGGTTTACCTTATTCCTTTTATACAGTTCCATTGTTGCTTTACTTATTTGCTCTTGTTTGCCTTTATATTTTGCTTGGATTTCTTTTAACTGGGGTTGTAAGTCCTGCATACGTTTCATAGAGCGAAAAGACATGAAACCTAAAGGATAAAAAACAAGTCTGATCAAAAAGGTGAGGATGAGTATTGCAATACCATAATTGCCTACCATATGGTAGAAGAGCTTGAGCACATAAAGCAAGGGTTTCCCAATAAAACCAAACATGCCAAAAGTTACAATGCGCGAAAGCTCATGATTGTAGGATTTCAATATATCAATTTCTTTTGGTCCAGCATAAACGGAAAGATTCATAGAAGAAAGCTTGCTGTATTTTATAAATGAATTTTTTCCTTCATTTTCTTCAAACCCACAATTAGAGGGAGTGGTCTCAGGAATAGCAAGAAAACAAAAATATTTGTCTTCCTGCCCTGCCCACTGAACATTGCCTTCTGTATGGTTGATCTTTTTATCCTTGCGCAGTTTACCTCCAATAAGAGCTATACTGCCTATGTGAGCATGCTTTTTCTTCTTTTGAGAACCTAAATCTGGACCCAAGTAAATAGAAAAAGGAGAATCAAAAGAAAAAATCCTGCCATCTTTCAGAAATTCAAGCTTGTATGAAAACAGATAAGAATCGTAAAAAAAAGTGTACATCTTCACAATTTTATACCCTTCTCCTAAATCCTTTTCAAAAACAACTGTTTTTTCAGTCTTCCTGGGAGAAAGAGTAACTTTATCTATGCTACACATATAAGGAACTTGTTCCCATTTTTCTAAGGTGTCATTAAAAAAGACTGTTCTTAAAGGATAAGGTCCCCCTTTTTTTATCAATTTTACGCCTTTATAAGATTTCATATCAAGATTTGTAATCACTGCTCCTTGAGATGAAAGTGTTGCCGTATAAAGATTATTAGAAACAACTATTGTCTTTGCGGGACGTTTTTCAAAGCGGGTTATTTTTCCTTCAACTAATCTTTCCTTTTCTACTTTTTTTTCTACCTTCTCACTTATAACTGATTTTTTCTGTAATGCCTTTTTTGGCGTAGGAGACATAAAAAAATAACCGTAAAGTATAAAAACAAAAAAAGATAAAACAAAAGCGATAATTACATTTCTTTCCATATTCTTTTCCTTAATGGTGATTTTATGGGAGGGTCATAGCCTCCTTGAGACCAAGGTGCACACCTAACTATTCTCCATATAGCCATCAAAAATCCTTCTAAAGGACCAAATCTTCGTATTGCCTGTGTAGCATATACCGAACAAGAAGGATAAAACCTGCATCTCTTGGGGAAAATAGGAGAAACAAAATAGCGATAAAATCTGATAAAATTAATTAACAAAAAACTTACAGCATTTCCAAACAACTTTGAAATTGTTCGTTTATCTCTTTCCACAATGCATTCTCCAAACCTCTGTGAGCGATTAATACTATATCGTATCCACCTTTTATCCGTTCATAATTCAATCTAAAAAGCTCTCTCAATCTTCTTTTGCATCTATTCCTTATGCAAGCATTGCCTACCTTTTTGCTGGCTATTACTCCCAACCGCGAGTGATTCTTCTCATTTTTTTTCGCCAGTACAGTAAAATAGCGCGTATTACATTTCCTTCCGACCCCAAGTATTTCTCTATATAGACTACTGGATCTTACTTTCTTTTCAAGACCAAAGCGCATTACACAGAAATTCTCTTTCTTCCTTTCGCCCTTCTTCTATTTAAAATTGCTCTGCCGTTCCTAGTCTTCATGCGCGCTCTAAAACCATGCGTTCTCTTACGCGGTATATTGTGTGGCTGATAAGTTCTTTTCATTCTCTAACCTCCAAACACCTGCGAAGTATACACAACACACAATTAAAAGGCAAACATTTTAAAATTGAAAAGTGAACAAAGAATGGTATTATGTGAGAAGAATAAAAGTAAGGGGGAAAAATAATGTTGGATGAGAAGATTATCTCACAAGCTATCATTGAAAAATACTCTAGGAAACTCCTTTCCTGTCTGGAAAATGATGTTTCTATTGTAGGTGGAGGGCCGGCAGGACTTATATGTGCATATTTTTTAAGTAAAAAAGGATACAAAACATGCTTATTTGAGAAGAAATTATCCATCGGCGGAGGAATGTGGGGAGGAGGAATGTTGTTTAACAAAATTGTGGTCCAAGAAGAAGGAAAAACAATTCTTGATGAATTTGACATAAATTATGAAAAATATGTAGAAGGATATTATGTATCAGACGCCATAGAGGCAATATCTACCATTACTTCCAAAGCGGTAAAAAGTGGAACACAAATATTCAATTGTGTAGAAACGGAAGATGTGGTTTTGAAAAAGACAAATTCTGATTACCATGTGTGCGGACTGGTGGTCAGCTGGTCTCCGGTAAACATGGCTCATCTGCCTGTTGACCCTTTGGTGGTAGAATCAAAATATGTAGTAGATGCTACTGGACATGAAGCGGTAGTGGCTTCCACACTGGAGAAAAAAGCAGGCGTAAAACTCATCTCTCCCACCGGCAAGGTCATCGGGGAAAAACCGCTGTGGGCAGAGATGGGAGAAAGAGATGTAGTTTTACATACAAAGGAAGTTTATCCGGGATTATTTGTGGCTGGAATGTCCGCGGTCAATGTCTGCGGCGCACATAGGATGGGACCGGTATTCGGCGGAATGATGCTCTCTGGTAAAAAGGCCGCACAGTTAATCATAGAAAAATTAAAAAAAGAGATATAAACATGTATGTTGTTGATGGAGCTTTTAGAGAATATGACATAAGGGGCATTGTAGATAAAGAAATAAATGAACATTTTGCCTTTATGTTGGGTAAGATTTTCTCCGCATATATAAGAGAAAAAACAAATAAGCAGGAAATTACAGTAAGCGTGGGATATGATGTACGCTTGAGTTCCAAGTCTCTTACCCAGTCTCTTATAAAAGGCTTTAATACTCAGGGTGTGAAGGTAATCAATGTAGGGCTTGTTCCAACCCCCCTCATATATTTTTCTCTATTTAAATTACCAGTAGACGGGGGAATAATGATTACCGCTTCCCACAACCCCCCTCAATACAATGGATTCAAATTGTGTTTAAACAAAACCACGCTGTATGGTCAGGAAATTCAAGAAGTAAAAGAGCTGATGAAGAGAGATAAAACCAAATCATACTTAGAAGAAATGACCAATCCTATTTATGAAGAATATGATATAATGAGAGATTACAAAACATATATCCTAAATCAGTTTGCTTGCCTAAGAAGCTATTCCAATAAACCAAAATTGGTTTTGGATGCGGGAAATGGATGCGGAGGACCTGTTGCCTATCCCTTAATAAAAGATTTGGGATTTGAGGTTGAAGGCTTGTATATTGAGCCAGATGGAAATTTTCCTAATCATCATCCCGACCCCACAAAGGAAGAAAATCTAAAAGATATGAAAAAGATAATAAAAGAAAAAAACTATGATTTGGGAATAGGGTTTGATGGAGATGCGGATAGGGTAGGTGTGGTTTTAAAAGATGGAAGAACAATGTTGGGGGACAGGTTAATGCTTCTTTTCTCTGAATATATCTTAAAAGAAAAACCAGAAAATTCCACCATTGTTGCCGATGTAAAATGTTCAAATATACTGTTTGAAAAAATAAAAGAGTTTGGTGGGAAACCCATAATGTGGAAAACAGGACATTCTCTAATAAAAGAAAAACTGTATGAGGAAAATGCCGTATTTGCAGGTGAGATGAGTGGACATTATTTTTTTAATGACCGCTATTTTGGTTATGATGATGCAATATACGGAGCATTGAGACTGTTAGAGATTATAACAAAAAACAATCTAAATTTACCAGAGTGGATGGATTCTCTTCCCGGGGTTTTTTCTACACCAGAGATAAGGATGGAATGCCCGGAGGAAAGAAAGAGAGAAATTGTATCTAAAATCTGCGATTATTTTAAACAAAAAGCAGAAAAATACAAAATAAAAGAAATTATAACCATAGATGGAATAAGGTTCAAAACAGAAAATGGATGGGCGCTGGTAAGGGCAAGCAATACACAAGCGGAACTCGTATTGAGATTTGAAGCAAAAGATAAAGACTATTTAAAGAATTTGATGAACATCGTTCAAAACAAAATTAAAGAGTTGTTAAAAGATACATAAAATAGAAAAAGTAGTCATAAAAGGTTGATTTTTTGCATATTCTGTTTAGAAGTGCGCAGTCAAAAAGACTTGACAAAACCTGTGCCTCATATAAAAATCTACACGAAACAATCATTCATTGCCTCATTTAAATTGTAATGAGATGTTTAAAGTTTTCATAAAAATCGGAGATTTTTACGGCAATTCGTAGAATTGTCATGTTTTCTTTTTTCATTACACAATTTTTAATGAAATTGGAATGCAAGGTTCCATTTTGTCATTCACAATTTTTAATGAAATTGGAATGCAAGGTTCCATTTTGTCATTCACAATTCCATTAACTTACTTTGCCATCTGGTAATCTTTCTTTTTAATTCCGCCGGATTTAACTGGTTGTATTCGGCTTTGAGCTTTTCTTTAGCTTTAACAGCTGCATAAGGAAAATCAAGCACCCGTTGGTATGGTGTTTTTGCCTTTAGATTTTTGGTGAGGCAATTCGAAATATTGCAAAATTTCCAAAAAGTGATAAAATGGGAGTAGTGTGGGTGGATTTTTTTAGTGAATTTTAGTGAATTTTGTTTTAAAGGAGGGTGTCATGGCAACGAGAATTGAAACAGATGCTATGGGCAACGTTGAAGTAGAAGAGGACAAGTATTGGGGTGCACAAACTCAGCGCTCACTGCAAAACTTCAAGATAGGCGGAGAAAAAATACCAATAGAGGTTATTAGAGCATTTGGTATCTTAAAGAAAGCTGCCGCAATAGCGAACTGTAAGCTGGGTGTGCTGGATGAAAAGCTCAAGGATGCCATATGTAAAGCGGCAGATGAGATTATTGAAGGCAAACTGGATGAGCATTTTCCTCTCGTAGTGTGGCAAACAGGAAGCGGCACTCAGAGTAATATGAATGTCAATGAGGTTATTTCAAACAGAGCAAACGAAATGTTGGGTAATCGTAAGCGGGGGACCAAAAGTCCTGTTCACCCCAATGATCATGTGAATAAGTCACAGTCTTCAAACGATACATTCCCTACTGCTATGTATATTGCTGCAACAAAGGCAACAATAGAGAATCTTATTCCGAAGGTAAAGGGGTTAAGAGATGTGTTAAACAAGAAATCCGAAGAATTCAAGGATATTATAAAGGTAGGAAGAACACATTTGCAGGATGCTACACCTATTACCTTAGGACAGGAGTTTTCAGGTTATGTCAATCAAATTGACAATGGTATAGAGGCTATTGAAAATACTTTAACTCATTTAAAACAGCTGGCTTTAGGTGGAACAGCGGTGGGCACAGGCTTGAATGCACCTGAAGGTTTTGATATAATGGTGGCAGAAGAGATTTCAAAGGAAACGGGTATTGATTTTGTTACTGCCCCCAACAAATTCGCGGCTTTGGCATCTCATGATGCAATTGTTGAGTCCAGTGGTGCACTGAAGACATTAGCCTGCAGCCTGAGGAAGATGGCCAATGACATAAGGATATTGGCTTGTGGTCCACGCTGTGGTATTGGCGAAATAAAGATTCCTGCCAATGAACCGGGAAGCTCTATTATGCCGGGAAAGGTCAATCCGACACAGTGTGAAGCAATGACACAGGTTTGTTGTGAGGTTATGGGCAATGATGTGGCTATAAACATGGCAGGTTCAGGTCTTGGATTAGAACTGAATATGTATAAACCTGTTTTGATATATAATTTGTTGCAATCTATAAGACTTTTAGGTGATACGTGCGAAAGCTTCAACAAGAATTGTGCCGTAGGCATAGAGGCAAATATAGAGAAGATTGATTACTTCTTGAAGAATGATTTGATGCTGGTTACGGCTTTGTCGCGTGCCATAGGATATGATAAGGCATCTAAAATTGCTCACCTTGCTGATGATAAAGGACTCACATTGAAAGATGCTGCACTCCAAACGGGATATGTGACAGAGAAGGAATACGATGAAATAGTTGATCCTCGTAAGATGATAAGTCCTTATGAAGTTTCCAAAGGTTAGGAATAAAGATTGTGAATATAAGTATTCCTTCTGAGAAAAAGTAAAATATCCAATTTATAGGCAGGAGTGAATTCACTCCTGCCTATTTCATTTATTTTAATCTTTTTAAAAAATGGATAGATTGAAAAGAACATTAAATGGGATAGATAAAAGTGGCTACAAAACATACAATTACATTTTAGGTGAGTATGATTTTCGCGAATTTACTTTAGAAGTGGTTTGTGTGCAAGGGGATCCTTTTGCCGCACCATCTAAAATCAGCATTTTTATCCCCAAAAAAATTCAAACAATATTTTTAAAAAACAAAATTAGGCGTATTGCTTTTGCCGATTATCTTTCTCGAAGATTCAAAGAAGGTATTAGAAAATTTACCAAATTAAATAGAGGAAGTGGTTCAAGCGGACTTATCCTTATTGAGGGAGGAGAACAGGTAGTTTTAGAAAGAAGCGCATGCGAAATAGATGAGAAGGGCATTGTCTTTCGCATATTTATGGGGTTGCCTGCCTATGGTAGGAGGATTTCTGCTAAAGACGCAGAAGAGATGTTCTTTAAAGAAATACCCGATATTTTAAACTACACCATAAATATAAATGAAGAGGAAGCACAATCATTCGTGCAAATAATAGAAGATACAGAATATTTAAGAGGCAAATTAGAAGAAAACAATCTATGCGCATTTATAGCAGACGATGCATTGCTTCCTCGTATAAGTGGTATATCCGATAAACCGTTAAAAAAAGCTGTGCCATTCAAAAGTCCTTCATCTTTAAGGGTAGCATTTTCTCTTCCCGGCGGAAAAGAAATCACGGGTATGGGCATAAAAAAAGGTGTAACACTCATTGTGGGTGGTGGTTTTCATGGAAAATCTACTCTCCTTTCGGCAATTGAACAAGGTATATATAACCATATACCAGAAGATGGAAGAGAATATGTAGTTTCTTCAAAAAGTGCAGTTTACATCTGCGCAGAAAATGGTAGATATATAGAGAATGTAAATATTGAACCATTTGTGTCATCCCTGCCTTTCGGCAAAGATACCATTCATTTTTCTACAGAAAATGCTTCCGGCTCAACATCTCAAGCCGCGGCTATCATTGAGGCTATGGAGGCAGAAAGCAAACTCTTGCTTATAGATGAAGATACATCCGCTACTAATTTCATGGTTAGAGATGCAAGGATGCAAGAGTTGGTTTCAAAGACAAAAGAACCTATTACACCATTTATTGATCAAGTAAAACAATTATACACAAACTTCGGTATATCCACTATCCTTGTCATGGGTGGATGTGGAGACTATTTTGATGTTGCCGATTGTGTTATTCACATGGATAGTTACATACCATACGATGTAACACAAAAAGCACAAAATATCATACATTTGTTGCCTACAAATAGAAAAAACGAAGAAAAAAAAGAAATAAAAAATATAAAGAAACGCATTTTCAATAAAAATAGCATTTCCCCCTATAAAGGAAGGAAGAAAAAGATTGACGGAAGAGGCACAACACTTATCTTCGGCAAGGAAAGAATAGATATGAAAACATGGAGGCAAGTTGTTACCTCTTCTCAACTGCGCACCATTGGGTTTATTATAGATTATATAAAACAAGACATTACAACAGATACTATAGAAGAGATAATAAAAAAGATAGAAAAAAACGGTTTATGTATTCTTCAACCATGTTATGGGAACATCGCCTCAGTAAGACTCCAAGATGTAATGAGTGCTTTGAATAGAACGAGAAATGTAAAATGTAGAGGATAAAGGGGAAGCGTAATGCTTCCCCTTTATCCTTTTATTTTACCATTTCCGTTTTACAATTTCATGCTGCATCATGGCGATAGCCTTTGTAGGATTCAGCTCCTTAGGACATGCGGCAATACAGTTCAAAACTGTATGACATCTCCACACGCCATGCTTGTTGTTTACTATATCCAATCTGTCACCTTTTCCATCATCTCTGGTGTCAAATACAAATCTTGCGGCATTCAACATCGCAGATGGACCCAGGTAATCCTTGTCAGACCAATAGAAAGGACAAGACGAGGAACAACAGCCGCACAAGATGCATTCATAAAGTCCATCCAACTTAGCCCTATCTTCTATACTCTGCAATCTTTCTTTCTCTGGTGGTGGCACCCTCTCGATCAAATAAGGTTTTACCATAAAATATTTGTTAAAGAAGTCAGTAAAATCACACACCAAATCCTTGATCACGGGAAAACCAGGTAATGGTTTAATAGTAAGTGTGGTGGTGTTGTAGTCTTCAATATGCGCCATACAAGAGGTAGTGTTTACACCGCATATGTTCATACCATCTGAACCACAAACTCCTTCCCTGCAAGACCTTCTATAGGTAAGCGTTCCATCTTGCTTCCAGCGAATCTGATTCAATCCATCCAAAATCATCATGCCTGATTTTTCTATTTCTACCTCAAAATCCTGAAAATAAGGAGATTCATCCTTTTCTGGATTGTATCTAAATACTTTGAATATTACTTTGTCTCCAACATTTAAAGTCATCTACCCCTCCTCTAATAAACTCTTTTCTTGGGTGGAAAAGATGGGACAGTCAAGGGCTGCGATCTCACCGGTTTATACTCTACCTTTGCATTGCCTTCATCATCCATATAAACAAGCGTGTGTTTTATCCAGTTTTCATCATCTCTTTCTGGATAATCCTCTCTAAAATGAGCACCCCTCGATTCTGTTCTATTCAAAGCACCCGCTGTCTCTATTATTGAGTTATCAATGAGAGACTCTAATTCCAGCACCTCTATAAGGTCAAGATTGAATGTCATGCTTTTATCTTCTAGCTTTACCTTCTTAAATCGTTCCCTTAAGCCTTTCAGAATCTCCACCTGCTTTTTCATCCCTTCTTCATTTCTAAACACAAACATATTGGTAGACATGCTTACCTTTAAGTCATCCCAAATATCTATCATCTTCTCCGTGCCTTCTGACTCAAACAGTCTTGTCACCCTTTCCATACCTTTCTTGGCGTATTTCTCTGCTATATATTCTTCACCCGGGAATGGATTCCTTATATTATTTTCTATAATCCATTTTGCTGCATTCACTCCTGCCTGCTTTCCTGTAAATACCAAGTCCAGCAGAGAATTGCAACCTAATCTATTTCCTCCGTGAAGAGATGCGGCAGCACACTCACCAGCAGCATAGAACCCAGTAACAGGTTTTTCTCCTTCTTCCATATTTCCTGTTGTTACCTCACTATTTATATTTGCCGAAATACCGCCCATATGATAATGCATTGTAGGTTCAACTGGAATAGGTTCTTTGGTGCAGTCAACGCCCATAAATTTATAGGTCAATTCCCATATACCGGGTAGCTTCTCCATAATAAAGTCATGACCCAGGTGATCCAACTTCAACAGACAATGGTCTTTCTTCGGACCTACACCTCTTCCCTCTCTAACCTCAGTTGCCATGGAACGGGAAACAACATCACGAGAAGCGAGATCTAAGACATGAGGTGCATACTTCTTCATAAACCGCTCGCCATCTGAATTAAGCAGATAGCCACCTTCTCCTCTAACACCTTCTGTAATCAGGTTGCCTACAGCATATAAACCTGTAGGATGAAATTGAATATATTCTGGGTCTTCTATAGGTATTCCTGCTCTCACAGCCATTGTCCAACCGTCACCGGTATTTAAATGGTTGTTGGTACTGGTGCGATACATTCTTCCATTTCCACCTGTGCCAAAAATCGTTGCCTTACCAAAGAAGATATGAAATCCACCGTTTATCATATCCCAGGTTAAAACGCCCATTACTCTTCCAGAATCCTCATTTCTTATGAGCTGCAAGGCAAAAAATTCATTATAATAATGTACATAAGGAGCTACATCCTCATGCAGCGTCCTTTCAAAAAGGCAGTGCAACATTGCATGACCCGACCTATCTGCAACAGCACAGGACCTGTGAGCAATCTCCTCGCCAAAATTTCTCATCTGGCCGCCGAAAGCACGCTGATAAATCTTGCCATTTTCTATTCGAGAGAAGGGCATTCCCCAATGGTCCAACTCGTAGATGAGCGACGGCGCTTTTTTCGTGAAAGCTTCTATAACATCCTGGTCACCTACATAATCACTACCTTTTACCGTGTCATACATGTGCCAGATCCAGTAGTCCTCATCCATATTCGCAATAGCAGCATTGATGCCGCCCTGAGCAGAAACAGTGTGCGAACGAGTAGGAAAAATCTCAGAAATGACTGATGTTTCCAACTTCGCCATGCCTGTCTGCACAGCAGCAGCCAATCCTGCTCCACCTGCTCCTACAACCACCACATCTGATTCGTGTAACTCTACTTTAAACTCTGCCATAAAACCCTCCTTTTTAAGGAACAATAGCTATAAATGCAACCCAAAAATAAATAATACCTGTCACACCAAACACAAGCTTCAAAGTTGTTCTCCAGCCAGCTGTTCTTATATAATCATCAAGTATATAGAAAACGCCATTCATACCATGATAAACGAGGAACAAAGAAAATAGCACATAAAACGCCTTCTTAAACATTGCATGCATCAAAAACCACATCATTGCCGAGGGCCACAAACCGCTCCAATGATTAATAAACATATGAAAAATAAGTATAAGGATAAGACACAAACCTGTAATTCTCTGGGCAAACCAGGAAAAATCTCCCGCCTTTGCGCTACCTGTATACCTATCTATATATCCTCTCATGTATTCTGCCATCTTTTAACCTCCCTTAAACAGAAAATGTTGCAATAGCACCAATTATAAACAGGATAATAGCGATTACCCAGAAAACCCATATATTGGAGTTATAATTTTCTCTTTCTGCACCATGAGCAAAATTGACAATCACGATCCTTAACCCATTCATTGAATGATAACACAAGAGAGCCCACACAACCAAAGTTACCACTTTGCTTGTGTCCATAAAACCTACGAAGTGAAACAAAACATATAAAACCAAAAGCAATCCTGTAATACGGTGCAGCAACCATGCAATCCAACCCTGATGCCATTTATAAGTTACACTGCCTTCCAACCATTTCTTCTCAGCATTTGCATACTTCATAATACCTCCTTTCTATTGATTTATTGCCTTCAAGGGTGAGATTATTCACCCCTAAAAGCAATAAATCACATTTAAAGCTATTTCAGTAAACCTAACTCATCTACTCTATCACACACTTCTTTTACATGATCTGCGGATTCTTTCAGGAGGGCCTTTTCTTCAGTTGATAGGTCAAACTCTATAATTTCTTCTACGCCATCTTTGCCCAATTTTACAGGTACGCCTACCGGCAGATCATTTATGCCGTACTCACCATGTAGGAAAGCATGACAAGCAATAACCGCTTTCTGATCTCTCAAAATAGATTCTGTCATCCAAGAGACACCTGCTGCTGGTGCCCAATAGGCACTTGTTCCCAGCAATTTTACAATTTCACCACCGCCACCCTTCGTTCTTTCTATGATTCCTTCTAATGCGTTTTTCTCAACACTTTTACTTACAGGAACACCATAGACAGAAGAGTAATCTCTTAAAGGCACCATATCATCACCATGGCTGCCCAGTGTCATTGCCCAAACATCCTTTACAGATACCTTTTTCTCCATAGCCAGGAAAGCCATAAATCTTGCTGAATCCAATGCTCCTGCCTGTCCCACCAGACGGTTATCCGGAAATCCTGTTACCTTTTTTGCAGCATAAATCATGGCATCTAAAGGATTAGCCAAAATAATAAAAATACAATCTGGCGCATATTTTTTCACATTTTCGGCTACCACCTTCATAATCGGTATGTTTTTCCCTAAAAGATCATCTCTGCTCATGCCAGGTTTTCTAGGGAAGCCAGCAGTCATAATCACAATATCCGAACCCTTGATGGATTCATAGACATCACCTTTTGACGAACCGATAATTTTTGTGTCATAACCAAGGATAGGTCCTGCTTCCATCATATCCAGCGCTTTTCCCTCTGGAAAGTTTTCAATAATATCGGTCATTACCACTTCATCGGCAATTCCCTTCATTGCCATAATAAAAGCAGCAGACTCTCCAACATGCCCTGCACCAATTATACTTACCTTGCGGATTCCTAACATTTCACACCCCCTGACAAAATAAAATTAAACTTCAACTTCACTTCTCCGCCTTCAGGCAGAATTCTACACCAGAATGAAATAGATTGTCAACATTTTTTATTTTAGTGTCATTTAAAAATTAAAAGTGAACTGTTTTTATTAGATTTACGATTTAAAAGTGAACACCTGATAAACCATAATCTAAGGCCAAAAGAGAGGGCTTTAG
>JAGGSB010000088.1 GCA_021159305.1 Deltaproteobacteria bacterium
TTGCCGTAAAAACTCCCAAGAAGGTTTTTATGAGAAGACTTATTCCGTTTATTATTCTTCTTTTGTTGACAGGATGTGCAGGAATGTATCATGTAAAAACACATCCAGTGATTAAAACGAGTGTTAATATTCCACCTCCTAAAAGTATAGTTGCTACAGGGAACACCAGGGCTGTAATGCTAAAATGGCAACCCATAATGGGATATGAAGGTGTAGGTGGATATAGAATTTTCAGAGGCACAGTAAAAGACGGAGACTATAGAAAAGTGGGAGAAACCAAAGGTAGATATAAAACAATCTATATAGATAAAGGTGATGTTTTTAAACACCTGCAGGATGAAACTACATATTACTATAAGATTGCAGCTTTTGACAAAGATGGGAAGCTGGGATACCTTTCTCTACCCGTACCAGCAAAAACTGCTCCGCCACCAGCTATACCACAGGTTCTTACTGCAATGAGTAATATTTGTAGAAAAATTCCACTTTCCTGGGCTGTATCAAACAAAGAAAATGTTTGCGGTTATATAATATACAGAGGAGAATCAAAGAGTGAACCCCTAAAAAAATTAGCCAAAGTCAGAGGGAGATTGAATGCCTCCTACATTGATGAAAACCTACCCGATAATGCCACTTATTGTTATTCTGTCAGTGCATACAATGAGGCAGGTGCAGTAAGCAAACCATCACCTGCAGTATGTGCGGTGACAAAAAAACCTCCATTAGGACCAGCCAATTTAATTACTAAGCGGCAAGGAGCATGCAAGGTTGCGTTGAACTGGCATCCCAGCACGACCCCCGATGTAATCCTATATGAAATATATAGAGGAGAAAGTGAAAAAACATTTTCTAAGATAAAGGAAGTTTCTTCGGCTTATATAACATTCATAAATACAGGACTTACGCCGGGTAAGACATACTTTTATAAGGTGAGAGCGAAGGATGCAGATGGATTGTTCAGTTCTTTTTCCAATGTAGCACAAATTCAGGTAAAAGCGTTGCCATCTTCTCCAAAAGGGATTTTTGTTGTTGAAACAGCTAAAGGAGTGCTGGTTAAATGGGAAAAGAGCAAAACGCCGGATGTAGTGAAATATATATTATATAGGAAGAGCTATTTAGTGTTTGTTAAAGAGATAGTGGAAACGGATAAGACGAGTTTTACAGACAATACTGTGAATAGAAATACTACCTATACTTATTGGGTAAGAGCGGTAGATTCCACCGGTCAATTGAGTAAAGATAGCCCTTCTATCTCTATTAAGACGAGTAAATAATGTTCATAAGGGTAAAAAGCGCCACCCCTGTTGGCGTGAGTGCCTTACCCATAGATGTAGAGGTAGATATCTCTCGCGGTCTGCCGGGTTTAACCATTGTAGGATTGGCAGAAAATGCAGTAAAGGAAGGAAAAGAAAGGGTAAGATCTGCTCTTTTGAACACAGGATTTATGCTTAAATCTACACGCATCACAGTTAACCTTGCTCCAGCAGACATAAAAAAAGAGGGCAGTATATTTGATTTACCAGTGGCTATTGGATTGGTTGCTGCCAATGGATGGGTAAATGCTGAGGAGATTGAAAGATATATTATCGTAGGCGAACTGTCATTAAATGGGAATTTAAGAAGAACGAGAGGGATTTTACCTATTGTTGTTTTAGCTAAAAAAATGGGATTGAGTGTAATTGTTCCTAAGGAAAATGCCCGTGAGGCGGCTATTGTAAAAGATATACCCATTTATCCCTGCACGAATCTGCTGGAGGTAGTGGAGTTTATCTCTGGGAAGGTGAAGAAAGAACCTTTCTCAGATGGAAAGGCATTGTATGTAAAAGAGAATTACAATGTGGATTTTAGTGATGTAAAAGGACAAAATTTCGCCAAACGGGCATTGGAGGTAGCTTCCTCCGGTGCCCATAACATTCTCATGATTGGTCCACCCGGTAGCGGAAAAACCCTTCTTGCTGAGAGACTACCTACAATTTTGCCAGAGATGAGGCTTGAAGAAATAGTAGAAGTGACCAAAATATACAGCGTGGCAAATCTTTTGAGGAGCGAAAAACCCATTGTGGTAGAAAGACCATTTCGTTCTCCCCATCATACCATATCAGATGTAGCTCTGATTGGTGGAGGAGGTGTACCCAAACCAGGAGAAATTTCCTTAGCCCATCAGGGAATTTTATTTTTAGATGAATTTCCAGAATTTAAGAGAAATGTCATTGAAGCATTGAGGGAACCTATGGAAAAGGGTAGAATCACGGTATCGCGAGCGAGACTCACAGTGGAATTTCCCGCAAACTTCATGTTGATTTGTGCCATGAATCCCTGTCCCTGCGGGTTTTACGGTTCAAAGAAAAAGGAATGCATCTGCACCTTTGAACAAATAAGAAGATACAGGTCAAAGATATCAGGACCTATTCTGGATAGAATTGACATTCAGATAGAAGTGCCAGAATTGGAATATGAGGATATCTCATCCAAAGAGAGGGGAGAAAGTTCAAAAGATATAAGGAAAAGGGTAGGGAAGGCAAAAGATATTCAGAGAAAAAGATTAAAAGACGAAAAGATTTCTACTAATGCCCAGATGGATGTGAAACAAATAGATAGATATTGCAATTTAGATGATGAAGGAAAGAAAATTGTGGAAAAGGCGATGGAAAGATTGGGTCTTTCTGCTCGAGGATACAGCAAGGTCTTGAAGGTAGCCAGAACAATAGCAGATTTAGAACAAGAAGAAAATATACTACCATCTCATCTAAAGGAGGCGTTGCAATACAGGAGTCTGGATTTAACAAAGTTTTAACCTTTGGATTAACCCCCCTCAGGGGGGAAGTAAGGGGGGTTAATCCGGATTCCGCATCAGGTGCGGAATGACACGCGGGGGTACTAATCCCGTGGCTAATATTCTTTCTTTTGCCCCTAGATTACTTTTCCCTCTGTCATTCCCGCGAAAGC
>JAGGSB010000089.1 GCA_021159305.1 Deltaproteobacteria bacterium
GAAACAAAAAATTAAAGAAATAGGGGTTGAAAGAATAGCTTATGATAATGGTGAACTCAGCATAGCCCTATATGAAAATTTAAAACAAGATTTTGAAATGATAGGCGTAAAAGATGAAATAAGAAAAATAAGAATGATAAAGGATAAAGAGGAGATAAAAAAGATAAAGAGAGCTGCATCTATTGCCAGAAACGCGTTTATGAACGTTTTCCCCTATGTAAAACCGGGGGCGACAGAGAAAGAAATTGCCGATGAGCTTTCCTATCAGATGAGAAAATGCGGTGCAGACGGGGAAGCATTTCCCACCATTGTGGCTTCTGGTGTGCATACTTCATTTCCTCATTTCACACCTTCCGATAAAAAGATAGAGGATGGGGACTTTGTGGTAATAGATTTTGGTGCATGTGCGGATGGGTATAATTCTGATTGCACCTATACATTGCTCATGGGCAAAAAAACAGACGAAAAAAGAGAAATCTACAATGCCGTATTCTATGCTCAAACCTATGCTATAGAGGCGGCTTACGCCGGCGTTAAAGCCAGTGATGTAGACAAGGAGGCGCGCAATTATCTCAAAAAACTAAACTATGATAAATATTTTATACATTCTACAGGACATGGCGTTGGACTACAGGTTCATGAGCTACCGAATATTTCACCACAGAGTGATATAATTATTGAAGATAATATGGTGTTTACTGTTGAGCCTGGAGTGTATATTCCTGGTAAATTTGGTGTGAGATTAGAACAAATGATACATATAAATGGCAAGAGAGTGGAAATGATAGCTTTTGCCCCATTCTCAGAGGTGATGTGAAATGATTGCTACAAACGAATTTAAAAGAGGAGCAAAAGTAGAAATTGATGGTGAACCATTAGAAATTTTAGAGTATGAACATGTAAAACCCGGGAAGGGGCCGGCCTTTGTGCGAGTGAGGTTTAGAAATTTGAAAACGGGAAATGTAATGGAAAAAACATTTAGGGCAGGAGCGAAATTAGAAGAGGCAAATGTGGAGGAAAGAAGAATGACTTACCTTTATAGAGAAAAGGATGTCTTTCATTTTATGGATTCTTCTACATTTGAAGATGTTATTATTCCCGAACAAATAATAAAAAACAATGTCGGCATTTTACAGGAAAATGCAGAAGTAAGTGTAATTTTACACGACGATTCCCCTATCGACTTAATCTTCCCTAATTTTGTAGAGTTAAAGATAGTAAAAACAGAACATGGACTAAAGGGAGACACTGCTGCGGGGGCAACAAAACCTGCTACATTAGAAACGGGAATGGTATTACAAGTACCTTTATTCGTCAAAGAAGATGATGTAATAAAGATTGATACCCGTACCAAAACATATGTAGAAAGGGTAAATAGTTGAAAAAAACACCACTTCTTGTCCTTCTATTCACTTTGGCATTTGCTCATTTTATAAACGACTGGTATTCCATGTGTATTCCTCCCATCATTCCGGTGATAAGAAAACTCTATACCATCAATTACTTTCAAGCCGGCATTGTGGCTACCATGCCTTACCTTACGGCTGCAATACTGCAGTTGCCGGTAGCTCATTTCACAGAAAAACGAGGGATAAGAAAATTGGTACTTATCTTTGGCTTTCTCATCTTGGCTGTTTCTTATTTTCTGTTCAGCTTCAGTAGAACCTACATGTTTATGCTGATTACCGCTCTCTTTATCGGTGTAGGTCTTTCTGCTTATCACCCTCAAGCGATAGGAATTCTCTCTTTTAGATTCAAGGGAAGAAAGGGAGGAGCATTGGGTATCCATGGCGCTGGAGGTTCATTGGGCTTTGCCGCCGGTCCTATAATTGTAGGCCTTCTCTTCTCCTGGATGGGATTTAAAGGGCTGCATTTGTTGATTGTCCCTGGTATTGTTGTGGCTTTACTCATATATTTTCTCATCCATATAGAAGAAAAACCCATTGCATCCAGTTTTAAAAGTGCCATTACCTCGAGAGCATTACTCATTGGATTTGTTGCTATGGTTACACCGTTTTTTTCCCGCGGCGTTTCCGCATTCATGCCCGCCTTTCTATATTACAAAGGAGAAACCCTACTTACGGCTAATCTACATACAGGTTTTATGCTCATCATAGGTGTTGCCGCCCAGCCCTTGGGCGGTTTTTTATCCGATATATTAGGAAGAAGAACAATAATTGTCACAAGCTATACCTTAAGTGGTATATTGTTACTCTTATTCGTCAATCATCCTTGTCTCTCAATTTTAATTATCTATGGATTTTTCGTTTTCTTGCCGGTAGCAGTGAGACATGCCTTTGCGGCAGAAGCAGGAGGGAAAAAGATAGACACCAATATTGCCGTTATGTATACCATGGTAATGGTGGGCTCCTCTATCTCTCCTGCTCTAATAGGCAAACTTATAGATGCTCTTGGGTTTGAGGTTGCCTTTTCTATCATCACCTTAGTGGCTTTTGCAGGAGCAGCCCTTGCCTTATTTATTAGACCGGCAAAAAATGAAAGTATATGATATCTCTGTAATAAGAGGTGATGGCATAGGTCCTACTATTATAGATGCAGCGGTCTTTATATTGAAAGAGACAGGTAAAAAATTTAATTTCTCTTTGAACTATCATTACATAGATGCAGGTGCAAATACCTTTCTCCGTTGTGAGAAAAATATCACGGAACAATCCCTCAAAGAAATAAGCCAAACGGAGGCATTGTTAAAGGGTCCAACCGGACTCCCCTGGATAAGAAGAAAAGATGGCACGGAAGCTGGTCTGTTGGGTGGTATTTTGCGACCCAGGTTTGATTTATATGCAAACATCAGACCGATAAGAACTATAGATGGTAATATAGATTATATTATTGTGAGAGAAAATACGGAGGGATTATATTTAGCCAGAGGGAAGGGTGTTCGGACAAGGGATGCAGTAGCAGATATTTTACTCTTAACAAGAATGGGGTGTGAAAGAATATCCCGCTTTGCGTTTGAGCTGGCAAAGAGAGAAAATAGAAAAAAGGTAACACTGATTGTCAAGAGTAATGTTTTGGTAAGTATGGCATTCTTTGAAAAGATATTCTTCAATGTGGCGAAAAAATATAAAGACATAGAAGCAGAAAGGATATATACGGATGCCGCCTGCTATAAGATGGTTGCAGAACCCGAACATTTTCAGGTGATAGTAACAGAAAACTTCATTGGAGACATGATCAGTGATTTGGGAGGAGGGACAATAGGTGGGATGGGGCTTTGCCCCTCTGTGAACATTGGAGAGAAATTCGCTTATTTTGAAGCCGCACATGGTTCTGCACCGGACATAGATAAAAATAAAGCCAATCCTGTAGCCATAATTTTATCTTCCGCCATGATGCTAAATTTTATTGGCGAAAAAGAGGCAGGATGTGTTCTTAAAGAAAAGATATATACCTTTTTAAAGACACATACCTCAATATTTACAAAACAAGGTAGGCTAAAGAACTATACAACACAAAAATTTGCAGAAAAATTAGCAGAGACAATATGAATATAATTGCAGTCGCTATAGGCAGCACAGCGGCAGTGCTTACTACATTTAGTTTTCTTCCTCAATTCATCCGCCTTCTGAAAACAAGAGAAATAAGAGGGCTAAGTACCCACATGCTATTTCAGATGGCAACCGGTCTTTTCCTGTGGACCGTATACGGTATATTAAAAAAAGATATAGTAATAATCTTGGCTAACCTTGTAGGATTTGCTATTATGCTTTCTACGATTATTATTTATTTTATGATAAAAAAATACAAGAGGTGAACATGTGTAATAATTTGCTTAGCACTACTGGAGGCAGTTTTCAAGACAAAAGACAAAACCGTTTGCTTGAAACTGCCAAAGGCAGTTTTCAAGACATGCTTTTAAAATTGCATAAATTCTGGAAAGAAAGGGAATGTGCAATTATCCAGCCCTACGATGTAGAGACAGGGGCAGGCACATTTCATCCTGCCACTTTTTTAAAGGCATTAGGGAAAGAGCCCTGGAGGTGTGCTTATGTAGCACCTTCCAGAAGACCCACGGACGGAAGATATGGTGAAAATCCTAATCGCCTCCAGCACTATTATCAATACCAGGTTATACTGAAACCATCACCGCTGGATGTTCAAAACATATATCTGGATAGCCTCTATGCGTTGGGAATAGATTTAAAAAAACATGATGTGCGATTTGTAGAGGACAATTGGGAATCCCCCACCTTAGGTGCAGGAGGATTGGGATGGGAAGTGTGGTTAGATGGCATGGAAATCACACAGTTTACCTATTTTCAACAAATAGGAGGTTACAATCTCTATCCCATAACATGTGAGATAACCTACGGTACGGAGCGCATCGCCATGGTTCTACAGAATGTAGACAATGTATACGACCTAAAATGGAACAAGGATCTCACCTATGGTGATATACACAAGCATGATGAGTGGGAATATTCTACTTACAACTTTGAAGTGGCAGATATAAAAACGCTCTTTAAATTATTTGAAATGTATGAACAGGAATGCCAAAAGGTATTAAAGAGAAACTTAGTAAAACCCGCTTATGACCTGTGTTTGAAATGTTCTCATCTATTCAATCTGCTAGATGCCAGAGGTGCTATCAGCACCGCGGAACGAACAACATTCATAAGCAGGATAAGAACGCTGGCTCAGGGATGTGCAAAACTGTATGTTGAGGGTAAATAATGGAATTATTATACGAAATATTTACAGAAGAATTACCTGCTTTTGAGATTATGAAATTGGAAAAAGAAGGAAAAAAAATAATAACGACCATTTTTGACGAGCACAATATAAACTGTGAGGACATTGATATATGTTGCACACCAAAGAGGATTACCGTTTTTTCCGATATTTCACCAGTAACAATAGTGAAAGAGGAAAAAATATACGGACCCCCAGAACAGGTAGCATTTGAAAATGGTGAACCCACAAATGCCTTAAGGGGTTTCTTAAAAAAGATGCAGGCCACCATAGAGGATATAAAGATAGAGAAAAAGGGAAAGAAAAGATATGTATTTTTGCTGAAAAGAGGGGAGAGAAAAGATGTAAAGCCATTTCTATCTTCTGTCTTGAAAGAATTCACAGATTCCATACCATTTAAAAGAAAGATGAAATGGAGCGATAAACTGTATAGTTTCTCCAGGCCCATACACAATCTTCTGGCAATTTGTGATGGTGAAGTAGTAGACTTAGAAATTGCAGGCATAAAGGCGAACAATTTTACATACGGTCATAGGTTTTTAGCTAATAAGATGGAGATTAAAAACAAAGAAGGGTACATAGACGCATTAAAAGATTCCTTTGTTTTACTAAACTCTAAACAAAGAAAAGATAGAATTCTAAACGAATTTAAAAAAATAGAACAAAATTATAATATTTCTGTAGTGAAAGACGATGCATTATTAAATGAGACAATATTCTTAAATGAGTATCCTCAACCAATATTGGGTGAGTTTGATAAAACTTTTCTTGTCTTACCAAAGGCTGTGCTCATCACCTCCATGAAGAATCACGAAAAATGCTTTGCCGTAGAAGATGAAAAACAGAATTTACTTTCTTATTTTGTAGCAGTGGCAGACAATCCGTTTTTAGATGAGGATGTGGTAAAAAAAGGATATCAAAAGGTGCTTTCTGCTCGCTTTAATGATGCTCTGTTTTTCTATAAAGAGGATACAAGAAAGCCGTTATCAGATTTTGTATCCAGGCTCAGCGGAGTTGTATTTCATGAAAAGTTAGGAAGAATGAATGAAAAGGTAGAAAGGCTTGAAAAGTTATCATCATATATAGCTGAAAGACTAAAACAAGATAAAGAAACGGTAAAAAGGGCAGCTCATCTGTGTAAAGCAGACCTCGTAACACAGATGGTATGTGAATTTCCTGAATTGCAGGGCGTAATGGGGGAAGAATATGCCTTAAAAAGCGGAGAAGAAAAAGGTGTTGCTCAAGCCATATACGAACACTATCTTCCCAGGAGGGTAGGGGATGCGTTGCCTCAAACAGACGTAGGCGCTATTCTTTCTATCTCTGAAAGAATAGATAATATAACAGGTGGTTTTTTGGCAGGATTGGAACCTACTGGCGAAAAAGATCCCTACGCTTTGAGGAGAGCCTGTATTGGATTAATCAGGATTGTTATAGACAGAGGTTATTTTCTTTCTATTCCTCAGATTGTAGATTATGCAAGCTCTCTTTACAAAGAAAAAAGCCCTCTTTCCAATCTATTGGAATTTGTAAAAAAGCGTCTTGTAGAATATCTTACAACCAATTTTGATCTTCGATTTGATGTGATAATGTCTGTGCTGGGTAAAGATTTTTCTGATATATATGATGCTTATATAAGAACCTTTGTAATTAAAGATTTAGAGGAGAAATACTTCCTTATGTTTAAACGGGTACTGAATATCATCCCTGAGTCTTTCAATAAAACAGCGGTAGAAGAAAAACTATTAGAAGAAAAAGAAGAAATAGAGCTATACAAAGAATTTACACAAAAAGAGGAAGAGATAAAAAAATTAAAAGAACAAAAGAAATATAAAGAACTCCTATCCGTTCTGTGTTCATTTAAAGAAAAAATAGATGCTTTCTTTGATCATGTAATGGTCATGGCAGAAGAAGAAACGCTGAAGGAGAACAGGTTAAAACTTTTATGTAATTTAAGAAAAGTTTTTTTGTATATAGCAAATTTTGAAAGAATAGAGGTGTGAAGATGCTGAGAGTAAAAGATAAGCCTGGTTTGACCTTTGATGATGTTCTGGTTGTCCCCCGTAAATCTAGTGTTATTCCGCGGGATGTAGACACCTCAGTAAACCTTACTCCGGACATCCACCTAAATATTCCGATTATCAGTGCGGCTATGGATACTGTAACAGAGCATAGGTTGGCCATAGCAATGGCAAGACACGGAGGATTGGGAATAATTCATCGCAACATGACCGCTCGAGAACAAGCGGAACAAGTGAGAAGGGTGAAAAAATCGGAAAGTGGAATGATTTTAGAACCGATAACCATAAAACCTAATCAAACGATCAAGGAAGCCCTGGTCCTTATGAGTGAGTATCACATCTCTGGTATCCCTGTTATAAACGACAATAAAAAGCTTTTAGGCATCATAACCAACCGTGATATAATATTTGAAAAGGATTATTCAAAGCAGGTAGAGGAAGTAATGACAAGAGAAAACTTAGTTGTTGCACCGGTGGGAACAACATTGGAAGAAGCGGAAAACTACTTGAGAAAGAGTAAGATAGAAAAATTGCCTATTGTAGATAATGAGTTTAAACTGAAGGGACTTATAACCATAAAGGATATAAGAAAGAGAAGGGAATATCCTCATGCAACGAAGGATACCCATGGGAGACTGATGGTAGGAGCAGCGGTGGGCACCAAAGATCTGATAGAAAGAACAGAACAACTGGTAGAAGCAAGGGTGGATTTAGTAGTAGTGGATTCCGCTCACGGACATTCACAGATGGTCTTAAATGGTGTGGAAAAATTAAGAAAAAGATTTCCCTCCTTAAATATTGTTGCTGGTAATGTAGCCACAAAAGAGGGAGTAAGAAGCCTAATAGAGGCAGGAGCGAATATCGTAAAGGTAGGTATTGGGCCTGGGTCTATCTGCACCACACGGGTGATAGCAGGAGTAGGTGTTCCACAGATTACAGCTATTGCCGAGTGTACAGAAGAAGCGGAGAAATGCGGTGTGAAAATAATTGCAGATGGTGGAATTAGGTATTCTGGCGATATTGTAAAAGCCCTTGTTGCTGGAGCAAGCACAATAATGGTAGGCAGTATCTTTGCCGGAACAGAGGAAAGCCCGGGTGAATCTATCATCTATCAGGGAAGAAAGTACAAGGTTTATCGAGGCATGGGTTCGTTGGGTGTAATGGAACAAGGGACAAGAGATAGATACTTTCAGGAAGACATAGGCATAGCAAAGCTTGTTCCGGAAGGAATAGAGGGCAGAGTTCCATACAAAGGAATGGTAGGAGATGTTTTATATCAACTTGTAGGAGGGCTAAAATCTGGGATGGGATATGCAGGATGCAAAACGATTGAAGAGTTGCGTACAAAACCAGAATTTATACCCATTACCTACGCCGGGCTAAGAGAGAGTCATGTGCATAATATAATTATTACCAGAGAGGCACCAAACTATTGGTTAGAGTAATCCGTCTAATATCTATTGTCTGTTTACTGATTATTGTATGTTCGATATCGCAAGCCAGGGATATTGAAATATACTTTACCCCCAATGAAAAAGCAGTTTACATCATAGGACAATATATAGAAGAGGCCAAGAAAAGCATTGATGTTGCCATGTATTGTTTTACGTCAAGGAAATTAGCCTGGAAAATCGCCGATGCTAAAAAAAGAGGGGTCAAAATAAGGGTTTTGATGGATGCACGCCAGGGTAATTTCTTAGAGAACAAATATACAAAATCTCTATTTCTTAAAAAAAGAGGGGTGGATGTAAGATTTGCAAAGCCTTGTGTTTATAAGGATTTCGAGGGCATAATGCACAACAAGTTTACCATTATAGATAAAAAGATTGTCATTACCGGCTCATTTAACTGGACGGCATCTGCCTATACAAGAAACAATGAAAATATAGTGGTTTTAAAAAGAGTAGATGTAGCCAACCTATACGAACAAAATTTTGAAAAATTATGGAAGAAAAGTCAGCTTTTAAAGTTCAATGTAGAATCGTTAAAAGTAATAAATGCGGAAGATGTAGACGAGATACTGGCAAACACTGAAAAATATGTCAGAATAAGAGGAAAAATTTCAGAGGTTTACTTTTCTCCGTCTCACACCTGTTTTTTGCATTTTCAAAACAACAAACAGTTAAAGATTGTCATATTCAAAAATACACAAATGCACTATGATCCTGCTATTGTGCATGGGAAAACAGTAGAGATATGGGGCAGAATATCCAATACAGAAAAATACGGATTAGAAATAATCATAGACCTACCAGAACAGATAAGAATATTATAAACTATTACCCTTGTTTTTTTGAGTAATAAAAGCTGCTCTTAAATCATATAAAGCATCTTCCAGTATTTTTATTTCTTCATCGGCAAGGTTGCCTCGCGTTTTTTCCTTTAATACTTCCAAAAGACCGATAGTTCCTCTTGCCGATTCTAAGCTCTCTATCTTCTTACCACTAAACGGATCAGCTACCATTCCTAACTGCACATAGCCTGCTTGAGCAAGGGACAAAACAAGCTGGGTAAATGTAGGTTTATCTTTCATCTTCTTCTCCAATATAGGTTGCTTTAGAATTATCACTTTCCCATACAGCAACGCATTTCATCTTACAATTGTTATCAACTCTGTTTTTCATCTCCATGTAGATAAAACGGGCAATTTCCTCTGAGGTGGGGTTTACGCTTTTAAAGTAGGGAAGCTCATTTAGAAAAGTATGGTCTAATTTCTTCAGTATATCTCTCAGTATTTGTTTAATCTCTTTGAAATCCATGCCAATAGACAGTTTATTTAACCTTTTGCAGCTGATGGTTACCTCTACCTTAAAATTATGCCCATGTAGCTTTTCACACGGTCCCTGATAATTTCTCAGGCTATGAGCCGCAGAAAAAGATTCTATCGCCGTCAATTCAAACATTGCAACATCCCATATAATGATTGAGCATATATTGTTTTTCCATCTAACCTCATACTTTTCACCTTACCATAATTTAGCCTGGTAATTTTTAAGACTTTTTATTGCATCATATGCAATATCGGGATCTGTTTCATATCCTATTCCATTGCGTTTTAAATCTGCCGCAGTTAAAAGTGTAGTTCCAGAACCAGCAAAAGGGTCAAGAATTGTTTCGCCAACGTAACTAAATGCCTTAATTATTCTAAATGGGAGTTTATAGGGGAACGGTGCTATATGATTTCTTCTACCCCCACTACCCTGGGGTTTCATTACCCAAACATCACTCTTTTTTATAGATAGCCAGAATTCCTTATCTAACTTTGATTGTTCTTTTTGTTCCTTGGTTAAATGTTTATATTTGTTAAAACCTTTTTTCTCAGGTTTATCAAACTCTAAAATGAATTCGTGCATATTATTTATCAAAATTCCACCTGGATATGGATAGCTTCCAAAATGTGCCCTTACAGCATTTGTTTTGTGCCACACTATATCTCTTTTAAAAATAAATCCTATTTTTTCGCAAACATTTATCGTTCTGCCTACCAAATTCAAGGTTCTGAAACTTCCATTTTCCAGTCTGATAGGAAGGTTCATTATGTTTATGAATGCCTTCCTTCCTGGCTGTAAAACTCTGTAAACTTCTTTCCATACCTCGCCTATTTTTTCAAACCATTCATCAACATCATGGATATTGCCAAGGTCACCCTCAATCGGCTCCCTTGAGTACATCTTTGTATCAAAATATGGTGGCGATGTGACCATTAAATGGATACTATCATCTGGCAAATCATCCATCTTCATAGAATTTTTCACAAAAACTTTTTGAGTTGTTTTATTTATTTCAATAATATTTACCTTCTCAATGTCTATTTTATTTTTTTGAGGTTTATATTTAAAATTTGCCTCATACCCTTTTAACTCTTTTAAATCAAAACGCATTTGTCCACTTGCAGCAATTTGCGTCTTAATAAGTTGTTTGTTCGCAAGATTATGAAGCATCTTAACAGAGATACCCAAAAATTTAGCTGATTCAATCGCTGAAAGATATGCTCTATTTTTATAATCTTTTGGTTCCATTATAACTAAATATAACCAAAGAGGGTTTAGTTTGCAAGACAAACGACTTTGTCATTTGCTTGCAAACACCAAAGGTGTTTGCAAGAACTTGAAAAAGAGATAAAATATAACAGGTTTTAAATTTAGGAGGCTCTTATGAAAATAACAGTTCCTTTAGGTGTTCCGTTGGAAGTAGAAGATATATATGTCAGAAATTATCAAATGATAACCAGAGAAACAGGTAGATTGATGCTCTTTGCAGGTGACCAGAAAGTAGAACATCTGAATAATGATTTTTACGGAGAGAATATTCATATAGATGATGCAAATCCCGAACATTTATTCAAAATCGCCACTAAAGCTAAAATCGGTGTTTTTGCCACACAGTTAGGGCTTGTCTCTTTATATGGCCGAGATTATCCGAATATTCCCTATCTTGTAAAGCTGAATTCTAAGACCAATCTCATCAAAACCAATCAGGTGGATCCTATATCAAGACAGTGGATAGATATAGAACAGATAATTCAATTCAAAAAACAAAGTGGTCTTAGAATTGTGGGTGTAGGGTATACCATCTATCTGGGCAGTGAATACGAAAGTCAGATGCTGAGAGAGGCGGCACAGGTGGTATATGAAGCCCATCAAAATGGACTCATTACGGTTTTATGGATATATCCTCGAGGAAAAGCGGTAAAAGATGAAAAAGATCCTCATCTGATTGCAGGTGCTACCGGTGTAGGGGCCTGCCTGGGTTCTGATTTTGTTAAGGTAAATTATCCAAAACAGCAGGAAAAGGAATCCAAAGAGATATTTAAGGAAGCAATAATGGCTGCAGGCAGGACAAAGGTTCTGTGTGCAGGCGGACCCAGTGTTGATGTTAAAGCATTTCTTCAAAGACTACATGATCAGATATTCATAAGTGGAGCAGCAGGAAATGCCACCGGCAGGAACATCCATCAAAAATCGCTAAAAGAAGCTATAAGGATGTGTAATGCCATATCTGCGGTCACCTATAAGGGAATGGAGGCTGAAGAGGCAATGTTAATCTATAAAGGTAAAAAGGAGCTATTTATTTAAGGGAGTCAAAATGAAATATATAAAATGGTTTAAGGAAATCGGTATAGAAGAGGTGTCTCTGGTGGGAGGAAAAAACGCTTCATTGGGAGAGATGTATCGCAATCTCACCCCTGAGGGAGTAAAGATTCCCAATGGTTTTGCCATTACTGCGGAAGCTTACCGGTATGTGATAGAATCATCCGGAATTCTACAAAAAATGAAAGATATATTAGCAGATATCAACAAAGATGATCTAAAGGACTTTGCACATAGGGGACACGCCATAAGAGAGCTGATCTACAGTTCCCCTTTTCCGAAAGATCTGTCCAGAGAGATTATAGATGCTTACCAAATATTGTGTGAAGAATATGGGTCAGACACAGATGTGGCGGTGAGGAGCAGCGCCACTGCAGAAGATCTTCCCACCGCATCTTTCGCCGGACAGCTGGATACTTATCTAAATATCAAAGGTGGCAGTCAACTATTAGATGCCTGCCACCGCTGTTTTGCCTCGTTATTTACCGATAGAGCTATTTCCTATCGTATTGACAAAGGCTTTGATCACTTCAAGGTAGCACTCTCCATAGGCATAATGAAGATGGTGCGTTCCGATTTGGCTACCAGCGGGGTAACGTTTACTCTGGATACGGAAACGGGTTTCCGAGATGTAGTATTTATCACCGCCATTTATGGACTGGGAGAGAATATCGTGCAGGGAGTGGTAAATCCTGATGAGTATTATGTTTTTAAACCTACCCTTCGTAAAGGATATAAAGCTATCATTAGAAAAAAGCTGGGAGACAAGAAGATAAAGATGATATATGGTCGGGGCAGCACAAGGATATTTACCCGCAACATTGAAGTGCCTGATACAGACAGAAAACGTTTTTGTCTCTCTGATGACGATATCCTGGCATTAGCCAGAGATGCCACACTTATAGAAGACCATTATAAAAAACCTATGGATATCGAGTGGGCAAAAGATGGAATAAGTAAGGATTTATTTATAGTTCAGGCTCGCCCTGAAACCGTTCAATCTCAAAAAGCTATGGATGTTTTAGAAACTTACCACTTAGAAAAAACATCTCCTGTACTGGTTAAGGGTAAAAGTGTAGGTGAAAAGATTGCGGCAGGAAAGGCTTATGTAATTAAAGATGCTTCACAACTCAATCGATTTAAAAAAGGTGGAATTTTAGTATCCGATGCAACCACTCCTGATTGGGAGCCCATAATGAAAACAGCCTCTGCTATTATTACCAATCGTGGGGGCAGGACCTGCCATGCGGCTATTGTGAGTCGTGAGTTGGGAATTCCTGCAGTAGTGGGAACGAGAAGGGCTACGGAAAAAATAAGAGATAAACAAGAGGTAACCGTAAATTGTGCCGAAGGAGATGAAGGTAAGGTTTATGATAAGATATTACCTTTTCATGTAGAAAGGATTTCACTGAAAAATATAAAGAGACCAAAGACAGAAATTATGATGAATTTGGGGAATCCGGAGATGGCTTTTTCACTTTCCATGATTCCCAATGACGGGATAGGACTGGCACGCATGGAATTTATCATCTCAAGCTGGATAAAGATTCATCCCATGGTCCTCATTCATCCCGAGAAAATAACCGATATATCCATCAAGGAAGAAATAGAGGATTTAACATTCGGCTATAAGGATAAGAAAATGTATTTTGTGGATAGGCTGGCAGAAGGAGTGGGAACGATAGCCGCTGCTTTCTATCCAAAACCTGTAATTGTGCGCATGAGTGATTTTAAATCCAATGAGTATGCTTCTCTCATCGGTGGAAAGTATTTTGAACCGCAAGAAAGCAATCCCATGATCGGTTTCAGAGGAGCGTCTCGTTATTACGATGAAAAATATCGTGAAGGATTTGCATTGGAGTGTCAAGCCATGAAAAAAGTAAGAGAAGAGATGGGTCTTGTAAATGTGAAACTGATGATTCCCTTCTGCCGCAGGATTGAAGAAGGGAAAAGGGTGATACAAGAGATGGAGAAAAACGGTTTAAAGAAGGGGAAAAACGGATTGGAGATATATGTTATGTGTGAAATCCCAAACAATATAATCCTTATTGATGAATTCAGCAAGATATTCGATGGTTTCTCTATTGGTTCTAACGATCTTACCCAACTTGTTCTCGGAGTGGATAGAGACTCAGCACTGGTTGCTCGTGATTTTGATGAAAGAGACCCAGGAGTGATGCAGATGGTTGCAATGGCTATCCGGGGAGCAAGAAGAAACAGGCGCCATATTGGTATATGTGGGCAGGCTCCCAGTGACTATCCAGAATTCGCACAATTTTTGGTGCGAGAAGGAATCGATTCTATCTCCCTAAATCCGGATTCTGTAATGAAAACGACACTAAAGATAATAGAAGTAGAAAAGAATAAATAACCTTATTAAGGAATATTGCTTTTTTTCGCACTTTGTGTATATTTATGCGTATTTAAGAGGGCAAAATGGAGGCTTTGAAATGAGAGTAGTAGTATTCACAGGTCCTGGATGTTCATGGTGTAAGAAGGTGAAAGATTATTTAAAGAGAAATCATATTTCTTTTAAAGAAATAGATGTGTCGAGAAACGCAAGTGCACAGAAAGATATAATAAGAATGACAGGGCAAATGGGTGTTCCTGTAGTTCTAATCGGCTCAAGAACCGTGGTAGGTTTTAATAAAAGTAAAATTGATAAATTATTAGGATTGAGGAAACAGGCATGATTTACGACGATGAGATGGAAACATTACCTCGAGAAGCATTAGAAGCATTACAGTTAAAAAGATTAAAGGCACTGTTGGAAAGGGTCTATGCAACGGTGCCTTTCTACAGAAGGAAATTTGATGAATGTGGTGTAAAACCAGAGGATATAAACAGCCTTTCTGATTTAAGGAAACTACCTTTTACTACAAAGGATGACTTAAGAGAAAATTATCCCTTTAATATGCTTGCTGTGCCTATGGAACAGGTAATAAGAATTCATGCTTCAAGTGGAACAACAGGTAAACCTACTGTTATCTGCCACTCAAGAAGAGATATAGAAACATGGGCAAATTTGGCGGCGCGTTCTCTTATGGCAACCGGTGTAGAAAAAGGAGATATTATTCAGAATGCATATGGATATGGTTTATTCACAGGTGGTCTGGGCGCTCACTATGGAGCAGAGAAGGTTGGAGCAGCAACAATACCTATGTCGGGAGGAAATACAAAACTGCAGATACAGGTTATGCATGATTTCAAATCCACTGTTTTAACCTGCACTCCATCTTATTCTCTCTATCTGGGTGAAATGGCAGAAGAGATGGGCTACAGTAAAGATGATATTTATTTAAGAATAGGCGTTTTAGGGGCAGAACCGTGGAGTGAAAATATCCGCAAACAGATAGAGGGGAAATTAGGGATAGATGCTCTGGACATCTATGGATTGAGCGAGATGATGGGACCGGGGGTGGCCATTGAATGTAAAGAGGCAAAACACGGCTTACATATCTGGGAAGATCATTTCATTCCGGAAATTATCAACCCTGATACAGGAGAAGTTTTGCCAGAGGGTGAAGAGGGAGAACTTGTTATAACCACGCTGACTCGTGAGGCAACACCTCTTATAAGATATAGGACAAAGGATATCACTTATCTAATTAAAGAACCCTGTATATGTGGCAGAACACACAGGCGTATTGCCCGCATCAGTGGAAGAACAGATGATATGCTGATCATAAGAGGAGTAAATGTCTTTCCCTCTCAGATAGAACAGGTGCTGATGCAGGTCGAAGGTGTAGAACCACACTATCAATTGATAATAGACAGCGAAAAGGGTCTAACTACATTAGAGGTAAGGGTAGAAGTAAGCGAGAATGTTTTCTCTGACGAGGTGAAAAAATTGGAGAATTTGAAAAACAAAATTCAAGCAGAAATAAAGGAACACTGTATGATAACAACAAAGGTGACCTTAGCAGAACCAAAGAGTATTGAGCGCAGTGTAGGTAAGGCAAAAAGGATAATTGACAAAAGAAAAATATAGGGGGAAATATGATTGTAGAACAGGTATCCGTATTTTTGGAAAACAGAGCAGGAAGACTGTTGGAGGTAGCAAAGCTTTTAGGAGAAAATAACATAAATATAAGGGCATTGTGTGTTGCCGATACTTCGGATTTTGGTATTCTACGCATGATTGTTAATGATACAGATAAAGCAATATCTATCTTAAAAGATGCAAATTTCTCGGTTGCCAAAACACCTGTTGTTGCAGTAAAGGTAGAAGATGAACCTGGTGGATTAGCTCATACTTTAAGTGCTCTTCTTAAAGCAGGATTAAATGTAGAATATACATACGCTTCTCTAACTCGTGAAAAAGACAAGGCAATACTCATCTTTAAGATAGAAAATGTTGAACAAGCAATAGACAAACTATCTCAACAAAATATAGAAGTTTTAACAGAAGAAGAGGTAAAAAAGATATAGTTTTAAAATAAATGTAAGGGGGAAGTTAAGGTTCTTTTTATCATATTAAACATGCCTTTGCTTAAAGATGTAAGAGGAACGGGATAAGCTGTCATGCTGTCATCGATTTTGCCTTTTACGCGGAATGATAAACCGGTGAAGCTCTTTTCTTTTCCGCCTATAATCCATCCTAAGACAGGAATAGAAGAAATGATTCTATTTATAGTTCTAAATGTAGTGAAAGTAACAATACCATTTATATATTTGTCTGAAAGTCTGTAATCTCCTGCGAAAAACATATTCAGTTTTTTTCCTCTTATTATCAATGGATTCTCATCTTTTATACTAAGCAAACCATTATTCAACTTCATATTGACAACAATCTCCTTATAAACCAGTCCTTTTTCTATTTGTGGGAAATTTAGAGTAAGAAACTCGGCAATATTTGTTATACCGAATATTTTGTACAATGCAGGAAAACGCTTTATCTCTCCTCTTTTCGCCTCGATCTTTATTTCTCCTTTTACATTGTTTAAATTAATTTTTCTGTCTGTCTTTATAAACCCACTTCCCTGAACATATTCCGTTTTCACAGAGGAGGCAAAAAGTTGCCTGAATAAAGTATTATCTTTAAAGGCAAAGTGAATAATGGGCTGTTTTTCAAAATTTATAGTGCAAACAAAAAGAAAATAGGGAGCAAAAGAACGAATATAAAGTGTATTATCTTCAAAATTCACATTCGCACATACATCCTCTATCACCGCAGTCATCTCTTCATTTTCAAACCTTAACCTTTTAATGGCAACATTCACATTGAATGAAACATTTTTGGGGATAAAGGGAAGAATGATTTCTTTTCTCTGTTTATTAGAAGACAGTAAAAAATTGTCTGTTTTTACATCACCGTGAAGGATATAATTCTTATTTCTTTTTTCTCCATCAACCGAAAATGTCAATTCATTGCCTTCATACACCATTTTACCTTCAGGAATATGTATATGATTTTTTTGCGAATATACGGTGAATGAAGCATCATCTATACCCCATTCTGTCTTTAATTTCTCCACATCTAATTTTCCTTCTATTTGAGGATACAGATTTATAGAACCAGAAATTAAAGCAGATTCTATTGGAAACTGATATTGGATGAAGTTTTGTAAAACAGCAGGGTTGAAACGATTAAATGTTAAATGACAGAAGACAGGCTCAAATTCTCGGGACAATTTTATTTCTCCTTCCATCTGCCCGGATTTATCTCTTACACTAAAATGTTCGATATTGGTATAATCTTTAGTGTGCATGCCGCAAACAGAAACCGAAAGGTTGTCTAAGGGCGTGAACTTTACAGTGAAAAAATATTTCTTAAAGTCTCCCTCAACTGTAAAATCCCCTGAAATGGCAGTATCTATGTTGAGATATTGAGGAAAATACTGCTTTGATAAGATGTTGCTGTCTTTTTTGTTTAACTTTGCCTTAGCCTTAATGAAAAATCTTTCTTCAGGAAAAACCATTGATGCACGGTCTATAAAAATTTTAGAGCTATATATACCGCAATCACCTTTATCAACCAATACAGAAATAGTTGAAGGCAAAGTTCTCTTTATCTCCCAATTTCCATCTGTATATTTGATATAAGGAAAATTCTTAGACCTTATAGAGGTATTCTTTAAACTTAGTTTTACATCGTAGGGAAAATAGGGATAAGAATGCCACTGATAATTCTTTAAAGAAACAACGGAAAAAACATGCCCTTTAAATTCTATATCTTCAACCTTTGATAAGATATCATCCGGAATGACAACAAATTTAAGAAAATCTATTGCTTTCTTATCTATTTGCCCCTCAAGTTTTAAAAGCATATTGCAGGGATAATGCTTTTTTCTATATATGATGAGTTGAGAATCTCTCTTTACATCCACTTTACTGAATCTTCCCTTATCTACATTGATAACTATTTTGTCCGGTTTTACATCTATGTTTGCAGATACACCTTTAAAGAAATCTGTATGTTCTTCTACCCTGAAAGAAAGACTATTCACCGTCATTTTTCCTGTTTTAACTACATCCAGAGAATCTGTTTTACCTTTCAGGTGAAGTTTGTCTATCTTTATACTGTAAGATAAAAGGTAATTCTCATAAACCTTAGGCAATTCAGGACTTATATATAAAACAATGGGGTCTATTTCTTTCTTTTCTATAAACGGTGTAGATACATCAAGAGAAACAGATTTTTTTTCAAAATTTACATTCCCTCTTATCTTATATCCATTCTTAGATGAAAGATAAATATCCTTTAACGATTTCTCATCTATATCTGCCTTAGCCTTTAAACCTTCAAGAGAAAGAGAAATCCATTTCAAATAACGAGCAGAAAGGACAATCTTCCCATCAGAAAAGTCAGGCTGACCCCAATAGGAAAACTCAGCATCATCTATCTTTATATTTTTTCCATGAACAGAACCTGAAAAGTAAAATTTTATTCTTTTCCCTAAGTGAGCTTTTACTCTTCCAGAGGCATCAATTTTTCTTGCTTCATCCCTTATACAGGCATGTTCAACAACTATATTTAAAAGATAGGGAATCTCCAATTTCCCTTTTTTTACTTTTCTGGCTATATTTACATTCGCTTTTTCTATATGAACACTACTTACAAATTTCTTTCCTGAGATAACCGACAAAACAGCTTGAAATGGAGAAATCCTGCTTTCTATGTGTTCAGCGGTAATATTACTATCTACAGACAACCTTCTTACAGCAATAACAAGATATGGAAAATGAGAAGAACATCTTACATCTTCCAATTTTATGTTTTCTGAGACTATCTTTTCTTTAATCAATTTTTCCGCATAATTGGGCAAGACAAACTGCCAGCTTAGAAATCCAGCTAAAATCAGAATAATTAGAACAAAAATAACAATCCTTAGAGATTTAAACTTACGCATGCATTATATACTAATGCACTTATATCCAGTTTACAATGTTTTCTTCAGTAAAAACAAAAGAGGCAAAAGACCGAGAAAAATGAGAGAATTAATAAAAAAAGCATCATTGTAAGCGAGCATGGAGGATTGTTTTCCCAATTCCTGATAGATAAGATAATGTGCCTGATGTGTAGAGAGGTGTAGAAGATGAGATATTTTGTCTGTAGCTTGCTGAAAAACTATGTTGGCAGGATTAAATTGTTCTGAAAGGTGAAAATGATGAAATTGCGTTCTATGAGAAAAAATGTTGCTAACAAAGGCAATACCAAAACTTCCACCCAGGCTACGCAAAAAATTAAATATTGCGGTGGCATTACCCATAACCTCTCTCTTTATCCCCATAAATGTAACTACAGCTAAAGGAGTAAAGAAGAAAGCGAGACCTGCTCCCTGAATAATTCGGGGATAAACTATACTCCAGAAATCTGCATATAGATTAAAATGCGCCATAAGGTTTAAGGCATAAGCATTTAAAACAATGGCAACAGCTAAAAGAATGCGGCAATCTATTTTCCTGGTAAGAAGTCCCACCATAGGCAAAAGGATGATTTCAGCTACACCTGCCGGACCTAAGACCAACCCTGCCCAGAGTGCCGTATAATTCATAAGTTTCTGCACATACATGGGAAGGAGAACAACACTACCAAAAAAGGCAAAAAATCCTAAAAATGCAATCAAACAACCCGAACTATAGGAAAGATCTTTAAATATTTTTAAATTGACAACAGGCTGTTTTACCTTCAACTCATTTATAATAAATCCCACAAAAAAAATAACGGAGACAACAAGGAGACAAACAATTAAAGAAGAACTAAACCAATCTTTGATCTCTCCTCTATCCAGCATTATCTGCAAACAGGTTACACCTATTATCATAAAAATAAATCCTGACCAATCTATTTTCCTTATATGTTGGCGAATATAGGGAGGATCAAAGATAAACAGAGATATGAGGATGATGCTAATGATACATATAGGTATGTTAATATAGAATATCCAGGGCCATCCCCAGTTATCCGTAATCCATCCCCCTAAGATAGGACCAACGATAGGAGCGACTACAATGCCCATACTGAATATAGCCATTGCCATACCATATTCTTTCTTGGGAAATGACTCTAATAAAATAGATTGAGAGAGTGGCTGCATTCCTCCACCCCCTAAACCTTGCAGTGTTCTAAATAGAACCAATAGGGTTAAGCTTTTAGACATGCCACAGGCTAAGGAACTGATAGCAAAAAGTAAAACCGAAAAAAGAAGATAATTCTTACGGCCAAAGACATTGGACAACCAACCAGCAGATAAAATGGTGATGGCAGTGGCTACAATATATAAAGTGAGAACCCATGTAACTTCATTCAGGCTAACATTCAAAGAACCCTGAATATGCGGCAGTGAAACATTCACCACCGTAGAATCCATGATCATCATGAATGTGGGCAACATAACGGTAATGGTTACAAACCATTTGTTTACCTGTTTCATTTTGAAAGAATAGTCACCTTAGCAGACATGCCTATCCTCAAAAGAGGGACATCTTCACAGAAAACAATCTTTACTGGCACCCTCTGCACAACCTTTATCCAATTTCCGGATGCATTTTCTGGAGGAAAGAGGGAAAATGCTGCTCCTGTTCCTGCCATGATGCTTTCTACATAACCATGAAATCTCTTTTTGGGATAAGCATCTATTTTTATTATTGCCTTTAAGCCTTTTTTTATGTGGTGGAGTTTTGTTTCCTTATAATTTGCCTCTATCCATACATCTTTGGTGTTTACCAGAGAAAGAAGAGGCACGCCTATTTTAACATAATTTCCTGCTTCTACATTCTTTTTGACAACAAACCCCCCTATTGGTGCATAGATACAGGTATAAGCTTTATTCAGTAATGCTTCATTTAGTTGTGCTCTTTTTTGTTTGATTAGACTTTTTTGAACAGCAAAGAGGGCTTTTTTCTGGTTTACGCTCTCTTTAACAAAATCATATTCTGCCTGTGCTATTTTTGACCCGGTAAGCATATGTTCATAATTTTGTTTAGATAAGGCATTTTTTTTGTAGAGATTCTTTGCTCTTTTCCAATCCAATTGAGTTTGTTCAAGTTTTGCCTTCTTTAAAGTAAGTTGAGCTAAAGTTGCATCTATCTCTTTTTTTATTTCATTTAATCGTTTCTTTTCTAAATCTAACGATGCCTCTTTTTCTTTTACCTTTATTCCGAATGGTTTTTTATCCAGAATTACGAGCAGTTTGCCCTCTTTTACCCATTGATTTTCTTCTACCAATACCTTTTTTACCACTCCATTTACCCTTGAACTGATCCAGTGAATATGCCCCTGAACATAGGCATCAGTTGTAGTAATGTGTGTTTTTTTGTAATGCAAACCGTAGATTAAACCAACAACTACAACGAGCAAGAAAACAATAATAAAAGAAATTTTCTTTTTCTTCATTTACATACACATAGCAAACTTAGATAATTCCGTCAATTAAAAGATAGAAATTTCTTTTTATTCATGGTATATACGAAGGATATATATTAAGGTGTGAAGGGGGTGAGCAAAAATGTACTCTAAAAAGGGAATATGCCTTTGTATCTCTGTTTTTGTCTTGTTTTTTTTCTGCACGGCAGAAGCATTTACGCTGGATGATGCTATAAGATGGGCTTCACAAAACCACCATGCTATAAAAAAAGAAGAACAACTCATAAGAAGCTGGCAAGCACAGAAAAATGCCTACAAGAAAGAGTTTTTCCCTGCTCTCTCCATAGATTACTCATATGTGAGATTGGGTAAGCAACCTTATTCTAAAAAGACAGGAGCATATACTGGAGACAGAAATAAATATGATATGGATGTAACATTAGGAGGGCCCCTGTTCACTGGTTTTTACCTCCTGTCTCAATACAAATGGGCAGGAGTAAATATAGAAAAACAAGGAACCATTAAAGAACTCGCTCAATTAAATGTGGAAACAAAAGTAAAGATAGCTTATTTTAATATACTCTATCAAAAGAGAATTTTAGAGACAAAAGAAGAAGCGGTAACGCAACTCAAAGCGCACATGCAGGATGCAGAAAAGTTTTATGAAAATGGCTTAATTCCGTTAAATGACCTCTTAAAATCTCAGGTTTCATATGCCAATGCATTAGAGGAAAGGAGAAAGGCAAAAAGTGCATATATCATCGCTCAAGCAGAGTTAGAAAGACTTATGGGGGAAAAACCTACGCAGGAAATAACGGATATATCCGATTATAAAACATTTTCTTTACCTCAAAGATTACTTATTCAATGGGGGGAACAGGAAAGACCGGAACTTAAAGCCCTGAAACTCTCCGTAAAGGAAAGTAAATATTTGGTAAAGATGAGGGAAAGTGATTATTATCCTCATATAAGTTATTTTACCAAATATGAAAGAAGTGGATACAATCCAACAGCCTCTAAAAACAGGTATAGGTATAATTCTATCTGTAGTGGAGGAATAAATGCATCCTGGGATATCTTTGAATGGGGGAAAACAAGAAATGAGGTTCAATCTGAAAAGGCAAAAAGCTTCTCTTTGCAAGAAGCATATCTAGATATGCTGGATGAGATAAAAATGGATATAAAAAGAGCCTATGAAGATGTAGCGGTTAGCTTAGGAAACATTGAATTGGCAAAGGTAGCCTTAAAGCAGGCAAAGGAAAATTACAGAATCACAGATTTGCGGTACAAAGAGCAGGTTACTACATCAACAGAGGTATTAGATGCCCGCACTCTCCTGTCTCAATCCGAAGCAAACTACTATGGTGCCTTATACGGTTATTTCAATGCTTTGGCTCGTTTGGAAAGAACAGTAGGAAAAAGAGATATCGCAAATAAATGCATCGTATGGTAGAAAAAACAAAGATAAAGATATTGCTGATTATTATTAGCATATTGGTTGTAATTTTCATCCCTTTCATTTATCACAAGTTTCATTACCAAGCTACACATTACATAATAAAAGATGCTTCTGTAAGCACAGATATAGTAAATGTGGGGGCACAATCTGTTTCTGGTCGCATCAAAAAGCTGTATGCAACTGAAACAGACAGTGTGAAAAAGGGTATGCTCCTGGCACTTATTGAGGATACGAATTACAAGAATGAAATGGATTTGCGAAGGATACAGGTAGATATTGCTCAAACAAATTATGAAAAAATAAAAAACTTGTGTGAAAAGATAGAAAAAATGATTAAGGATAACAACTTAGAAATTTCTTATTATGACATATTTTCCTCACAACAATACACAAAGCAACCAGAAGAATCCTATAACTTAGAAAAAGATAAATTAAAAGAAGCTCTCTTGCAACTTGATATTGCAATCTCCCATCTCAAAAAGGCCGAGAAAGATTATAAAAGATATTCCAAATTGTTTAAAGAACATGCTGTCTCGCGGATACAATTTAATGCCGTCTTTCGCAATTATAATATGACAAAAGCAGAACTGGATGCAAAAAAGACAAATTTAATCAATGACTTACTTTATAGTAAAAAAAAGTCACTAAAAGAATTGGAAAAAGCAAAAAAGATATGGGAATTAGCTCAATATAAATTTGCTCAAACCCGGATTACATCTCCATTAAATGGTATAATAGCAAAGAAATTTCTGAATGAAGGGGATTTTGTTTCCCAGGGAACAGCCATTTATGCAATTTATGACCCAAACAATATATTCGTTATCGCCAACTTAAAAGCGATAAAATTGAAATATGCAAAACTCAATGAAACAGTAGACATAAAAGCAGGTGGTTACAAACGCAAGTTTAATGGTAAGATAGTAAAGATAGGTAACATTGCTACAGCAGAGAATACTTCAAAAGCTGAAAATTCCGCACGGAAAATATTGATAAAAATAAAGATATTGAATGATGATAAACATTTGTTGAAACCAGGCATGCCTGTAATTATAGTTATTAAACGAGGCGTTAAATGATAAAAAAGTTATTACTTTTAGTTGTCTTTTTCCTTGTATTTCCCACTATTTCATACTGTGGTGAGCTTGATGGTCCCCTCTCTACGACAGTAAATTATCCACCTCAAATGATGTTTTTATCCTTTTCTCCCGATACAGTAAGTGTAGTAGAAAAAGGGAAAACGAAATATTCTTTAAATGTTGAATATTCAAATGTATTCCAACGCCAGGAAAAATCAAAAAACAGTATAATCTGCGATTTAGAGATGATGAATGTAACCGGTATATTCACCTACGGCATTTTAGAAAATCTACAGTGGGATATACATCTACCGATTATATTTGTCGGCGGCGGGTTTTTAGATGGTCCCATAGATTCTTTCCATGAGACACTTAATTTGTCCAGAGGAGAAAGAAGGCATGCCTCTAAAAATAAGGTGCGATACCTGCTTAAAGTTGACGGAAAGGATGTCTTTGATGTTCACAAGACGGATGTTCTGCAAGGCAATATTTCCTCCTTTATAAAATGGAGAATGGGAGAAAATTGGGCTTTGAGGGGAGGAATAAAATTGCCTACAGCGGCAAAAAGTAAAGGCTTCGGCAGCAAAAAAGTAGATATTGGTTTAGACCTTGCTTTTGAGCACGCAATTCTTCCATCTGTTAACATGCATACTAACCTAAACTATACATATATAGGAGAACCTTCCTTTGTTCACACAAAGCATTACCGCTGCGGCGGTTCCTTTGGCATAAATGCCTCATTAACAAAAAACACCCATATTATAACTCAATACAGCTTTTTACAGAGCCCGTTTAGAACAGGCTTGCGCAAACTGGACAAAGTATCTCACCAGATTACAGGTGGCATGAGATACAAAAAAGAAGGAAGGTGTATAGATATATTTATCACAGAAGACATTGCTCCGTATAGTACAACACCAGACATTACTATTGGTACTACTCTTACCTTTTAAAATATAATTACTGCTGCAGATTAAGTGAATTTGCAAGAATGACTTAGTTATTCTACTTTTATCTCTATAGTCTGAGAATCTTTTTCTTTATATTCT